>JAISDM010000121.1 GCA_031264885.1 Peptococcaceae bacterium
GGTTATTGAAGCGACACGGGAAATCTATCGGTTCAACGGATCATTGGCGGCACGACCAAGCAAAACCGAAGAGAGAAGTCTGGTTCAACGCAAACGCAACTTGATTGATGAAGTGGAAACGCTGATTGAAAAGGTCTACCGTTTAGATTTTTAAGGGAAAGGGACTGTGTGATGCGGCTGAAAAAAGACAGTACGGCGCAAAAGCTGCGCGGAGCATATTACACGCCATTGCGGTTGGCAAACGCAATGGTGGGTCTTTTTGACGCCGAAACCTTTGGAAATATACTTGAACCAAGCTGTGGAGATGGTGTTTTTTTGGACAGCCTTGCGGCGAATGGCATATTGCGCCGCGCGGAATCCGTGACAGCCATTGAGATAGAGATGGGCGAATCGGAAAAGGCGCGCGCGCGGTATGGCGCTTCCGCGAATGTAAATATTCTGTGCGACGACTTTTTTGACTTTTATCAGCGTTCGCATCAAAGCGAAAGGTATGACTTGATTCTCGGCAATCCGCCGTATATCCGTTACCAATATCTCACTGAAAAGCAACGTGAGCTGCAATCTATGATTTTGACAACGCACGGCATGAAGGCAAACAAGCTGATCAATTCATGGGTCTGCTTTTTGGTGGCCTGTATCCAAATGCTCTCGGATAACGGGCGTATTGCCTTTGTAATCCCCGCCGAAATTCTGCAAGTCGCATATGCTGAGGATTTGAGGCTGTTTTTGTCAAATCAGCTTGCCCGTATAACGCTCATCACATTTGAGCAGCTTGTGTTCCCTGAGATAGAACAGGAGGTTGTTGTTTTTATCGGTGAAAAGGGCGGCGTTGAAAGAGGCATTCGCATCATTGAAATGACTGATATTGATGGCTTCAAGACCCTTGATTTAGGGAACAACGGGTATCAGAAGTTACAGCACGCTCGAGAAAAGTGGACGAAGTATTTCATCTCGGCAAATGAAACGGCTCTTATACAGAATCTGCGCGAAGATAAACGATTCGCGCGATTTAAGGATTTCGGCATTATCAATATCGGGATTACTACCGGAAACAATGATTATTTTTCCGTTACAAGTGAAATTGAGGGGCAGTATAGCCTTGATTCTGTTACGCTTCCCCTTATAGGGCGCAGTTCCCACGCGCACGGAATCTATTTTACCCCTGATGACTGGAACGCCAATGTGGCAAGTGGTAAAAAAGCGATGTTGGTCCGTTTCCCCGATATCCTTTTTGACGAATACCCGCAGAAACATAAAGAATACATTGCGCTCGGTGAACGCATGGAACAGAACAAAGGGTATAAATGCGGCATACGCGACCGTTGGTATATCGTGCCTTCGGTTTGGGTTCCGGACGCCTTTTTCCTGCGGCGAAACAATCTGTACCCGAAGTTCGTCCTGAATTATTGCGGCGCGGTTTCCACGGACACGATGCACCGCATGAAATTCCGCGACGGGGTTGATGCTAAAAATATCCTGCTGTCGTATTATAACAGCGTGTCGTTCGCATTCTCAGAAATATGCGGGCGCAGCTATGGCGGCGGTGTTCTTGAAATTCTGCCCGGTGAAATGGGAAACATCCTCATTCCGATCGTCAATGAGATAGATGTTGCATTACGCGATGATTTGCTTGGGCAGATTGATGGGATAATTCGCAGGGGTGACGATGTGGAACTTGCCCTTGATTTGGTTGACGGCAAATTACTTATTGATATGCTTGGAATAGAGGCTGAAATATGTCAACAGTGCCGCAATATATGGAAAAAATTGCAAGCCCGCAGGCTCAAAAGAAATGGTTCGGATTCATTGCCTTAGAGTTATAAAAAACGGGCGCGGATTGTAACTTTCGTTACAACTCGCGCCCGTCGCGAATATCTCGCGCTTGAGCGGCGGCTTCATCTGGATCGACTCAAAATACAGCGGCAGCGATCCGTCGGCTGTGGATCTATTATTTGGGGCCGTATTTCGCGTCGATTTCCGCGAGGTACGCCTTATATGTATCCTTCGTGACGATTGAGTAATCCGCGTACCAGACGGCGCATTTGTCGCCTTCTTTTTTGAATTCCGGCCAGAGCGTCTCAGGGGTGGCGCGTCCGTCGCATAAGGCGGTCAAACCGAGAATCTCCGGCGTCGCGTAGGCGTAGTTGGAGATCGCGATCGCGCATTTCCACGCGCCGTCGTAGCCGTTGTCCCATTCCTGCTCAAGCATCGGATGCCCGACTGTGGAGATCAGCATCGTGTCGTTGCGGTTCAGATCATCCGCCGCGCGCGCCGCGCCTTGGGAATAGTTTTCCAGGCAGCTCGACACCATCCAATATTTCACTTCGGGATGCGAACTGATGGTCTGCGCGGTGGGATCGTAGCCCCCTTCCAGGGTAAACCACGCGCTTTGCCCGGCGGCGAAGCTGTCGTTATAAAAGATATTCTCGTTGCCGGGGAAGGCTTCCCTGAAAGCGTCCTCTATACCCAAAATGCGGTCGTTCAGCGCGGTCGAAACAGAGAAATCAATGGTGATGAGTCCAATTTCGCCGGTGTCTACGTCGCCCCAATATTCCTTATAATGGTCGGTGAGATATTTCAGCGACTCGTAGCCGGTTTGGCGCTGCGGTATGCCGATGGTGGGCGTGACCACCTTGCCGTCGGCGTCGAAGTATTCGGTGAACAGGTTGACGTATGGGATTCCGCAGTCGTTCATCAAATCGAGGACCGCGTTCTGCACGGCGTTCGTCGTCTCAATGATGAATCCGTCGATATCGCCGCGGTCGATGAGCGTTTCGAGGTTGGTGACGTAGGTCTCGTCGTCCGTGTCGCCGGACATACGCGTCAGTTCGAAGTTGTAGACCGGCGCGATGGCCATAAACGCGTCGTACATCTGCTGTTCGAGAAGGTTGTTGTCATAGTGCGCGTAGACAAATTTATAGGCCGGGCGCGCGAAATAATCGACTGTCTCATCAATGGTTCCCACTTCGCCGCCGGACGCCGGGGCCGGCGTGGAATTACCGGCCGCCGCGGTGGTGTTTGGCGCCGCGGTGGTGTTGGCCGTCTGGGGGGTGTTGGAGCTCTGCCCCCCGCAGGCCGCAGCCGAGAACGTCAGGGTCAGCGCCAACAAAAATACCAGGATCTTCTTCATACCTCTCTACCTCTCTTTTTTATAATTTGTGGATTAAAACGCAATTTTTCTGAAAGCCTTATCCGCCTCATTCGCCTCATTCGCCTTATTCGCGCTCAAGGGCAAGGCGGCGGGAGCGCGCGCCGATAAAGTCAAGGCACAGCGCGAGAACCAGCAGTCCGCCGCGGGCGACGATCTGCCAGTATGACGGGAATCCCACGGCCGTAAGCCCCGCGTTGAATACGTTGAGAAGCAAAATCCCGATGAAACAGCCGCTCATTCCGCCGGCGCCGCCGAGGAAGGACACCCCGCCGAGCACCGCCGCCGTAATCGCGTCGATGGCGCCGGAGCTGCCCGCCGCGGGCGACGCCGTGTGCATGCGGGAAGTGAGTACCACGCCGGCAATCGCGGCAAGCACGCCGTTATTGACGTAAAGGATCGTGGAGATCTTTTTGGGGTTGATACCGCAGAGGCGCGCGGCGTGACGGTTGCCGCCGCACATGTATACGCTCCTGCCGAAGTTCGTGTTTGACAGAACGACGCTGTACGCGATCATCAGGACAAGCATAATAATAAACGCAAGCGGAACCACATTCCAGAGCGAGATCGAGCCTATTACCCAGAACCCCTGTTCCGGGATCTGTATATTTTTGCTTTGTGTAATAACGGTGACAAGCCCCTGATAAACCGACATCATGCCCAGCGTCGCGATGAAACTCATAAAACCGAGTTTGTTGATGAAAAAAGCGTTGATTAAGCCGCACAGCGCGCCGAACAGAACCGTCAGGAAGAACGCCAGGCCCCACGGGACGCCCGCGTTAATCAGCAAGGCGACGACTACGCCGCTGAAGCACGCCTCCGCGCCGGCCGCCAAATCCACCTCGCCGCCGATGAGCAGAAGCGTCATTCCTACGGAAAGAACGCCGACAAAACTCATCGAGTTCAGTATGTTTCTTACATTGTCGAAGTTAAGATAGTTGTTGTTAAAAATGTAAAACAGCAGTGTGACCGCGATTGTGATGAACAGAAGCGCCGCGTTGCTGGAGCGCAGCAATTTTTTTATGAACATATCGTTTCCCATCCTGTATTCATTAATTTGACTAATTTGCCGCGCGTTTTCTCGCGCTTAAGAAGTCGGCCGTCAGCGCGATCAGGAGGAGAATTCCCGACGCGACGACCTGCCAGTATGGCGGAACGTCAATGACCGTCATTCCGTTGTTGAAACAATTGAGAATGAGAATGCCTGCCAGAGCGCCGCCCATGCCGCCTGTGCCGCCGCCGAGAGATATGCCGCCGAGTATCGCCGCCGTCATCCCCGCGAACTGACTGTTTGTGATTCCGACTGTGTTCGACGATTTCAGCCGGGCCGCGAGCAGAATCCCGGCAAGAGCGGCAAGACATCCGGCGTTAATGAACAAAGTGTATGAAATACGCTTCGGACGGAGACCTGCCAGCCGCGCGGCCTGCGCGTTATTGCCGATGAGATATACGCTTCTGCCGAATTTCGTGTTCTTTAGGATGACTCCGTAGATTAACAGCGCAAATAAAGAAATAATCAGCGAATACGGGATAAAATCAAGAACCCTTTCACTGCCGATGAAATTGAAAACAGGGTTGGCAATGTCAATTTGTTTGCCCTGGCTGATGATTGAGGTGAACCCTTGGGTGATGGACGCGGTCGCCAGCGTCGCGATAAAAGGCTGGAAGTTCAGTTCGTTGACCAAAACGGCGTTGAACGCGCCGCCGGCGCCGCCGAGTATGAGGGCCGCCGCCAGCGCCGCGTACCAGGGAACACCCGCGCGCAAAAGAAATGCCGCCAGCATTGCGCACATTGTGCCGATTCCGCCCAGGGAGAGGTCAAGGTAGCCCGCGATCATCAGCGAACCCGCGCCGATGGTCAGGAGCGAAACGACCGTCGTCGATTGGAGAATATTCCGGATATTCCTCGGGCGTATGAAGGCGCCTTTGGATATGACGGTGTAAACGATCACGATCACGGCAAGCAAGATAAGCAGCGGAAATACTTTGGAGCGGACAAATTCCTTTAGAAATTTCTTTATTTCGCGTCACCTCTTTCCGTCTTTACGGTGTCTGACATCGCGAGAGAAAGGATGCTTTCCTCGGTGGCGTCCCCGCGGTGTACACAGCCGGTAACGCGCCCGCCGCGCATAACGTAAATCGTGTCGGAGACGCCGATTACTTCCGGCAGTTCGCTGGAGATGAATATGACGCCGAATCCTTGCTTTGCCAGATCGCACATCATTTGGTAGACTTCCGCCTTTGTTCCGACATCGATTCCTTTTGTCGGTTCGTCGAGGATCAGTATCTTCGTCGTCATTTGATCGCTTGTCCAGCGGCCGAGTATGACCTTTTGCTGGTTCCCGCCGGAAAGCTCGACGACGATTTTGTCGATCCCCGGCGTTTTTATCGAGTATTTGTCGACTATGCCGCCGGCGAGCGCCGATTCGGCTTTGCGGTCGAGAAAGAAAAATCTGCGTATTTTTGACAGCACCGGAATGCTGACGTTGTCGCGGATGGAGTGGTAAAGCACGAGTCCCTGTTCCTTCCTGTCTTCCGGACAGAGGGCGAGGCCGGCGGTGATGGCTTCGGCGGGCGATTTAAATTCAACGCGCTTCCCTTCCAGCAAAATTTCGCCTGATATCATTGGATCGGCGCCGAAGAGCGCGCGGACGACCTCCGTCCTGCCCGCGCCGACCAGACCCGCGAAGCCGATGATTTCGCCTTTTCTAAGCGAGAAGCTGACGTTTTTGACCTGCTTTGCCACAAGGTTTCGCACTTCGAGGAGGGTTTCGCCGTATTCTGTATTGCGCGAGAGATTTGCGTACGTGTCGCCGATATCGCGCCCGATCATAGCGCGTATGAGCTCCGGTTCGCTTGTTTCGTCCGTGACAAAGGTTTTTACCAGGGCGCCGTCTTTGAAGACGACGATGTCGTCGGTGATCTGAAAAATCTCGGCCAGCCGGTGCGAAACGTAGACGACGATTTTGCCCTCGCGCTTCAACTCCGCGATCAGCTTGAAAAGGATGGAGATTTCGGCCTCCGCCAGGCTTGCGGTGGGCTCGTCGAAGGCGATCACCGACGAACCCCGGCGGTAGGCTTTCATAATTTCCACCATCTGCTGGTACGCGACGGAAAGGCGGCCGGCAGGCGCGGCGGGATCAATCGGCAGCCCGAATTTTTCGATAATTGCCTGGGTGTCTTTTTTAAGGCGCGGTTTATCGATAAAACCGAATGAATTCCTCGGCAGCGCGCCCGCGAAGATATTCTCCATAACGCTCATCGCGGGAATCAATTGGCGTTCCTGATAAATGACGCTGACGCCCGCTTTGATCGCGTCGTATGGCGAAGAAAAAGACAGAGGCGCCCCCCCGAGGACGACTTCGCCCTCGTCGGCGGAGAGGTCGCCCGCGAGTATCTTTAGAAGCGTCGATTTCCCCGCCCCGTTTTCGCCGAGGAGCGCGAGAACACGCCCGCCTTCCGCGCGGAAACTGATATCTCTCAGCGCTTGAACGCCGGGGAAGGACTTTCGGATTCCCTTAAATTCGAGGAAATATTCCACTGGCCCACTCCATTTCGGCATAATTGACAAAGTATACAGATATGTATCCTGAGCGACATAATACCATATCCGTGAGATAATTGTCAATGATTTCCGAACACATGGCAGGCGACCAGGTGGCCCGGTTCGATTTCACGCAGCAGGGGGGGACGCGTTTCGCAGATCTCTCCGCAATGCCGGCAGCGCGTATGAAATACGCAGCCCGAGGGGGGATTCAGCGGGGAAGGGATATCGCCTTCCAGCACGTTCCGCATACTCTTCTGATCGGGATCCGGAATCGGAATGGCGTCGAACAGCGCGTCCGTATATGGATGCCTGAAGTTGCGGAAGAGTTGGTTTTTGTCGGCGAGCTCGACGATTTTGCCCAGGTACATCACGGCGATCCTGTCACAGAAATGCTTGACCACCGACAGATTATGGGAGATAAAGATGTAGGTCAGATGATATTTATCCTGCAGCGACTGCATCAGATTGAGAATCTTGGCCTGTATGGAGACGTCCAGCGCCGAAACCGGCTCGTCGCACACGATCAGCGACGGGTTAAGCGCCAGCGCCCTCGCGACGCCGATCCGCTGCCGCTGTCCCCCGGAGAACTCATGAGGGAACCGCCCGTAGACGTCCGAACCGAGTCCCACGTCCGCCATCAGCTCCAGCACCTTTTCGCGCCGCGCGTCGGCGCCGCCGATCCTGTGAATCGCCAGCGGCTCCGCGATCAGCCTTCCGCAGGTGAACCGGGGGTCGAGGGAGGAATACGGATCCTGAAAGATGATCTGGATCTTTTTTTTCATCTCCGCCTGGTCTTTCCGGGAGAGCCGGAAGATATCCTTTCCTTCATACAGGATGCTGCCTTCGGACGGCGTGAGCAGTTTGACGATCATCTTCCCGGTGGTGGTTTTGCCGCAGCCGGACTCGCCGACGATGCCGAACGTCTGGCCTTCGCATACGGTGAAACTGACGCCGTCCACCGCTTTAACATACTGTTTTTTCGCGAAAATGCCGCCTTTGTTCCGCTCCCTCACAGGATAATACATTTTCAGGTTGGAAACCGTCAACAGTTCTTTCTCAGACACAGTCCGTTCCTCCTTCGAACCGCCAGCAGCGCACCCGGCGCCCGGCGCCCGCGTCGAACAGGCCGGGTTTTGCCCGTTCGCATTTTTCCATCACCGACTGGCAGCGGGGGGAAAAACGGCAGCCGCCGGGATATTGATCCGGACTGGGGATGGTTCCCTTGATATTGTAAAGGCGCTCACGCTCCTCACGCAGTTTGGGAATAGACTCCAGGAGCCCCACCGTATACGGATGCCCCGGCTGCTCGTACAACTGCTTCACACCGGCGTATTCCACCGCCTCGCCCGCGTACATGACCATGACGCGTTCCGCGGTCTGGGCGACGATGCCCAGGTCGTGGGTAATCAGAATAATCGCCGTTCCCAGCCGCTGCTTGATGTCCATCAAGAGGCGCAGAATCTGCGCCTGAATGGTCACATCCAGCGCGGTGGTCGGCTCATCCGCGATGAGTATCTTCGGATTGCACGCGAGGGCCATGGCGGTCATGACGCGCTGGCGCATACCGCCGGAGAGCTGGTGCGGATAGTGGTCCACGCATTTTGCCGGATTGGGCAGCCCCACCAGGCCCAGCATCTCCACGGCGCGCGCGCGGGCCTGCTGTTTCGTCATGCCCTGATGGGCCGTCAGTGGGCCGGAGATCTGGCTGCCCACGGTAAAAACGGGGTTCAGCGACGTCATCGGCTCCTGAAATATCATCGAGATTGAATTGCCGCGTACCGTGTGCATCTCCGCCTTGCTGTACTTCAGCAGATCCTTCCCTTCATACAGGATCTGGCCTCCGATGATTTTGCCGGGCGGCTCCGGGATCAACCGCAAGATCGAGAAAGCGGTGACGCTTTTGCCGCAGCCGGATTCCCCCACGACGGCCAGCGTCTCACCGGCTTCCAGATCGAAATCCAGTCCGTCTACCGCCGGCAAAACGCCCTCCTGTGTGTAGAAGTATGTTTTTAAGCCTTTGACCCGCAAAAGTTTTTCGCTCATGCCCATCACCTGAACTTATTCCGTAATCTGGGATCCAACGCGTCCCGCAGCCCGTCGCCGAGAAGGCTGAAGCTCAGCACCACCGCCGTAATGATGAGTCCCGGAACGATGGACTGCATCGGGTGTGACCGGATGACCTCCCGCGCCTGAGAAAGCATGGCGCCCCACTCGGGGCTGGGCGGCTGAACGCCGAGCCCCAGAAACGACAGTGACGAAGCCGTGAGAATGGCGGTGCCGAAATCCAAGGTAATATTGACGATGATCTGAGAAACGGCGTTGGGAATAATGTGCGTAAAGATAATGCGCGCGTCCGAGGCGCCCATGACCTTGCACACCTGAACGTATTCCGAATTCCGCAGACTGATCACCACACTGCGGACCATGCGCGCGATGGACGGGATGGAAAACACCGTGACGGCAATGATCGTGTTTTCGACGCCGTCTCCGAGGATCGCCACAATCACAATGGCCAGCAGCAGCCCGGGGAACGCCAGCAAAACATCCAGAAACCGGGAGATCAGAGAATCCGTCAGTTTTCCATAATAACCGGCAAATACGCCCAGCAGGATTCCGATAAAAGCGCCGCTTAGAACACCCGCGAAGCTGATGGTGAGCGAAACCCTCGAACCGTAGACGACGCGCGTGAACACATCGCGGCCCAGGTAATCGGTGCCGAACCAGTGTTCGGCGGAAGGCAGCTGATGCTTGTTTACGGGGTCGATCCCCAGCGGGTCATATCTGCACAGGGGCGGGCCGATAATGGCGGCGGTGATGAATATGACGAGGACGATGAGACCCATCAGAGCCGTTTTGCGCTTGATCACCTTTCTGAAAGTAGACAAAGTCCCACTCCTATTCGTACTTGATCCGAGGATCGACAAACGCGTATAGTAAGTCCACTGCCGTGTTGATCGTCACGAAGGACGCGGCAAATACCAAAATGGTGCTCTGCACCACCGGATAATCCCGTTTCAGCACGCCATCCACCATGAAGCGCCCGATCCCCGGTATGGAAAAAACCGTCTCCACCAGGGTGGCGCCCGCCAGCAAGTAGCCGAAACGCAGCCCGAGAACGGTAATCACCGGAATCAGCGCGTTCTTCAGCGCGTGGGAATAAATGGTGATTTTTTCCGGAATACCGCTTGAGCGGGATGTGCGCACGTAATCCTGACTCAAAACATCCAGCATGGACGAACGGGTTGTCCGCGTCACCAGCCCCATCCCGCTCAGACCCAGTGTGATCACCGGCAGAATCGCGTGCTTCCAGGACGTGAGGCCGATGCTGGGCAGCCACCCCAGGAGAAACGTGAACAGTAGCATCAACAGCAGCGCCAGAAAGAAGGACGGGGTGGATATGGCCAGCATGGACACCGTTACGATGGTGTTGTCAATGGATTTATTGTGGTGAACGGCGGCAACCACGCCGGCCATCATGCCGAGAACAGCGGCCACCACCGTACCGCCCAGCGCCAGGGTCAGGGTATAGGGGAAGCGGCGGACCAGCTCGGAAGCCACTGTGTTGCCGGTGGAAAGGGAAACGCCCATGTCCCCTTTCAGCAGATTCTTCAAGAACAAGAGATATTGCGCGTAAAAAGGCTGATCCAGCCCCAGCCGGACGCGCTCGACCGCCACGGCGTCCGGGGGCGCCCCGTGACCCAGCATAATGGTCACGGGATCGCCCGGGATCAGCCGCATCAGGATAAACACGACCAAAGTCAGAACAAATAAGAGAGGAATAAGCTGCAATAAACGTGTAACGGCGTACTTCAAAGTGAAGACACCTCCCGAGTCTTAGAACTTGCGCAATTTATTATCGCGCAAGTCCTTACTTCCGGACTGAAATCTGATCAAAGGCGATGATTCCGGTAATTCCGGCGTCGAAATGATCCACCTTATCGCTCATGACGAATGTGTTGTACCGGTCGTTCATCCATACGCTGACCGGATCGTCGATGTACAGGATCTGCATGGCCTGCTTGTAAAGTTCCTTGCGTTTCTCCTGATCCGTTTCGTCGCCTGCCTCGATAATGAGCGCGTCCGCCTCTTTATTGGAATAAAAACCGTAGTTGTTCACGTTCGTGCCGCCCGGATCCGTGACATAGACGCGTTTGAGACCGCCGTCGGCGTCCGCCGAACTGGGGCCCGCGCCCATGATGAACATATCATAGCCGTAGGTCTGATTATAGGATTCCGGGGTGTGGCTGTCCAGGGACGCCAGGAACACGGCGCGCTCCACTGTTTCCAGCTTGACCTCGATGCCGATCTCCCTCAGCTGGGCTTTGATCATCTCGCCCATTTCCACGCCCTTCATATAGACAGGCGTTACCATGACCTTGATGCTGACGCCCTCGGGATATCCGGCGTCGGTCAGCAGTTGTTTCGCCTTTGCCTGATCCTGCTTGATTGTACCGAAGTTGTAATAACCGAAGGTTGCCGGGTTCAGCGGCGCGGTGCAGGGATCGTCGCCGGAGTACAGGGTATTGACGATGGTCTGCCGGTCCAATCCATAGCTGATGGCCTGGCGCACGCGCGTGTCGCCGGTGACGGGAGAGGAGCAGTTGAACTGGAACATATGCTGACCGACGCTGCGTTTCTTGACGACCTGGAATCCGTCCAGGCCGCTCAGGCGGTCGATGTCGTCAGCGGGCAGTCCGTCGGCAATATCGACCTGTCCGGTTTCCACCGCGATCACCCGGGCGTTGGGCTCGGTGATGACCATGATGGTAAAGTTTTTGGTCGCGGGCGGGCCGCCGTAATAATCCCCGAAAGCCTCAAAGGTCATGGATTCGTCCTTTTTCCACTCCACAACCTTGTACGGGCCGGTACCGGAGCACGCGCCGGCGGATTTGCCGTAATCGGCGCCGTATTGGTCCAGGTACGCCGGATTGACGATCAGGTGGGCAAGGTTCATCATGTTCGCGGTGAACGCGCCGAAGGGTTTGTCCGTTACCAGCTGAACCGTGCTGTCGTCCACCACATTGCACGCGGTGATGAAGGTGTTTTGATCGGTGTACCGGGTCGGGTTGTCCGCGTCGATCAGCCGGTCGTAATTCGCCTTGACGGCGTTGGCGTCGCATGGGGCGCCGTCGTGAAACGTAACGCCGGGACGGAGATTGAACGTCCATGTGACGTTGTCCTCCTCCACCTTCCATTCGGTGGCGAGATCACCCACGATGACGCCGTCGGGATCGCGCTTCAGAAGCCCCGAATAGATCATGCGCAGCACCTTGTCGTTGGAGACGTTCCACTGGGGATCCAGGGTATCCTGATCGTTGGTGATCGCGTAGAGGAAGCTGTCTTTGTACTCCGCCGAAGTGTTTGAGGCGTCCGCTCCGGAACCGGAGGCCGGCCCGCCGCCGCAGGCGGTCAGGAGACCGAGGGTGAGAAACGCCGCCAAAAGGAAGGAAACATATCTTTTCATGATTAGTCACTCCTATTCTGAATCTCTAAGGATTCGTTAAAGCCAAACTCCTGAATATCCCGCGCCGCGAGTATATAAGCGAAAGCCCCGGGCATGCCCGGATGTTCGCGGATCTGCCGGAGGATTTCCCCGGCTTCTTTCATTTCGCCGCGGAACCGGCGCCAGTTTGCCAGCCCATACGCCTGAGTGACAAAATCCGCGTCGGAGCCGCCCCTGCGCTTCAGTTCGCCGTGGTCGAAGAAATGATCCGGATCCAGCTTGCCCTTGTACAGGAGGATCCGCCGGTAATAGGCGTAATTGTCCTCGTCCTCCAACGGCGCGTTCTCATCCACGAGATCGAGATATTTCCCGGCGTCCGCAAGGCCCAGTTGCTTACTGACGGTCCACAGCCAATCCACCGTGGGAATCAGGCTGTCGCCGGAACCTTTCCCTTTATCCAGGCAGGTGAGGAAGCAGGCGAGGGATTGGCTGTAATCCCGGACAAAATAATAGGTCACGCCCATATAGTACCATATTTCCCAATATTCAGGCTTTAACCGGGCCGCCAGCGAGTAATCCGATATGGCCTGCCAGTAGTTGGTTGCCATAGATTTGCGGGCCCGCTGGTGGCGCAGCTCCACATGGAACGGATCCAGGGACAGCCCTCTGGAAAAAGCCTCCCGCGCTTCGTCCGTCCGGCCCTGGCGGTGAAGCGCGAGACCGTATTTCAGGCAGACGTCGGGGGAATAACCCTCTTCGGATATCTGTTTTTCGATGGCCGGCAATTCGTTGTCGAATTTTTCCAATATAATTCCTCCACTCACATAGTCTACTTACATAAAAATGACATGATTTTCTCATGTCAGTAATTTATATTGATAATATCATCTTTTCAGACACACGTCAATTCTTTGTTACTCGTTGTAATTTATTGTAATTTTCCGCAGGCGGGCGGGCCAGACTGTCCGAAAACGCACCCTAAATATTGCCAACACACAATATATGGGGTCATTCGGTTGAAACGACACGATATATATTGTGTTAACGATGCGATTTTTGACGTTTTCGGACAGTCTAGGGCGGCAGAATGCCGCCCCTACGGTACCGCGAATGCCGCCCGGGACCGTTCGGAAACAAACGGGCGGATTGCCATCCGCCCCTACGGTATCGCGAATAATGCGTCTGTAGGGGCGGCATTCTGCCGCCCGCCTGTGTTGCGCGGGCCGGCGGTTTATGTTATACTACAACCGTTCTTTGTGGGACGCGCCTCCAAATCCGGCCGCGGACGGCGCGAAAGGAACCTCTGTTTCCCGGGAAACGGCTGATTCCTGATTCCACGGGGTGTGAATGGGCCGCGGCGGCAGCGGCAGGGTCCATATGTCTAAATTAACTGAAAAAAAAATAGGATTCATCGGAGCGGGCCGTATGGCGGAAGCCATCTTCAGCGGTTTGCTGAAAAGCGGCGAAATCAGCGCGAAAAATCTGGTTTTGACGGATATCGCGGCGGAACGGCTGAATGAGATGGCAGAGAAATACTCCGTTCCGGCGGTTCAAAGCGCGGCAGACGGCCAGTCGCTCCCGCGGGAGCTGTTGGACTGCGACATCGTTTTGCTGGCGATCAAGCCCCAGGGCGCCAATGCCCTGCTGTCCGCGGCGGGCAAACAATTCGCCGCCGGCCAGCTGGTGGTGTCCATCATGGGGGGGATCACTCTGGCTTTTTTGCAGGAGCGGATCCCGCGCGCGGCCGTGATCCGCGTCATGCCCAACGCGCCTATGCTGGCGGGTGAGGGAGTCGCCGGCGTGGCGCTGGGAGAGAAGGCCACGGAGGAAAACGGAGAGACGGCGCTGGCCCTGTTCCGGGCGGTGGGCGCGGCTTACCTGTGTCCCGAGCATTTGATAGACGCTCTCACCGGCATATCGGGCTGCGGGCCGGCTTACGCGTATATCTTTATGGAAGCCATGGCGGATTGCGGCGTCGAACTGGGCTTACCCCGGGATATGGCATACCGCCTGGCCGCGCAGACGCTGGTAGGCGCCGGGCGCATGGCGCTGGAAACCGGCCGGCATCCCGGCCAGCTCAAGGACGATGTATGCAGTCCCGGCGGCTCGACCATCGCCGGCGTCCATGTTCTGGAGCAAAATGGCTTTCGCGGAATCGTCATGGACGCCGTGGAAGCGGGAACGCGGCGCATGGAGGAAATCGGTCGGAACGCCTGAACCGTTGAGTCATGAGGAGGGTATCCATGAGACATCCGTATATGCTGGATTTTCCCATTGAAGAATATGCCGCCCGGAAGGACAAGCTCGTTCGAGGTCTAAATAAGCACGGCCTGGACGGCGTCATTTTGACCACCAAGGAAAACACCCGGTACTTTACCGGTTTCCAGTCGATCGTATGGGACAGCAAGGTTTCGACCCCGGCGTTCTTGGCCGTGAATAAAAACGGCGATTGGCTGATGGTCGGCTCACATTCGTCGGTGGGAACCATGAGCGTCACCTCCTGTATGGAAGAGGACGAGCTTTTTTTCTATGACCGCAGCCGGCGCGACCCCGGCGTTCCGGCGACATATCACGACGCCGTTACAACCGCCGTCCGGCGCCTGATCCCCTCCGGCGGCAAGGTGGGAATGGAAACCGGGATCGGGTTCCGCGTCCACATGACCTATCCGAATCTCAAGGCGCTGCTGGATTTCCTCGGAGATGCGGACATCGAAGCGTGTGACGCCGCCAGCCTTCTCTGGGAGATCCGTTCGGTCAAATCCTTTCGGGAACTGGATATCATGCGCAGGGTTTGTTCCATCAACTGCGCGCTGTACGAAAAAGCCTTCAGCTCCGTCGTTCCTCATGTGACCACCGAGCGGGACGTCTACAACGTCATGGGCATGGAAGCCTTTCGCCTGGGCTGCGACACGATTCTGGACATGGGCATCCGCGCCGGCATCGACCGGGATCCGCACAGCAACTGCCCGTCCTCCAACCGCGTCATCGGCGGCGGACACCCGCGGGAGGTGCTGATGATCGACGGAGGCCCCATGTACAAGGGGTATTACTCGGACATCATCCGCACCGCCGTCGTCGGCAAGCCGTCGCCTGTTCAGCTGGATCATCACGCGATTGCGGTGGAAGCGTGCTATACCGGGCTGGAAAAGATCAAACCCGGCGTTTCTGTGGGAGAGGTTACCGCGGCAGTGGATGAATACCTGGATCAAAAGGGGATGCGCGATTATAACCGCACGTATCACTGGATTGGCCACGGCATCGGCTTGGATATCCACGAGTATCCGTGCCTGGAACTGGGCGGCTGGATATTGGAGCCGGGTATGTGTTTCGCTGTGGAGCCATGTATCTGCGATGAATACGGAATGTTCGGCATTGAGCAAAATATAATCGTCACAGAGAAGGGATATGAGCTGATGACGCCCTTCCGGCACGATTTGTTCACCATCGGCTGGTAACGGGTAATCATATGAAAATAGACGCGGTGATCTTTGATTTGGACGGCACACTGATCGATTCCATGTGGCTGTGGGCGAAAATCGACCGGGATTTTTTGAACAGACGGGGCTTCGACGTCCCTCCGGATTATATGGAGGCGGTTTGCGTCCTCAGTTACCAGGCCGCGGCGGAGTACACCATAAGGCGGTTTGGACTGCGGGAGAGCGCGGACGCGGTAGTTCGGGAATGGTTTGATATGGCGGTTTATGAATATGGGCGCCGCGTCACGCTCAAGCCTTATGTCAGGGAGTATCTGACCCTGCTCAAGGGCAAGGGGATCAAACTGGGCGTCGCCACCGGCTCCACCGGGGTCTTGTACCGCCCGGTTCTCGAAAACAATCATATTCGACCGTTTTTCGATGTGGTTTGTTCTGTGGATGAGGTGGAGCGAGGCAAAAACCACCCAGATCTTTTTTTGTACGCGGCCCGGAAGTTAATGGCGCCCCCGTCCCGCTGCCTGGTGTTTGAGGACGCGCTTCAAGCCGTGCGCGGCGCGAAATCGGCGGGGATGACTGTGTACGGGGTCTATGATGAAGCGTC
>JAISDM010000128.1 GCA_031264885.1 Peptococcaceae bacterium
ACGATTATCGAAACAGGCAAATGGCCGCGAGTGGTCGGTCATAACTGGCTTGAGGAAATATCCGGCGGATTATGGGAATAATATGACCTTCTATCTGCCGGGGTTATTACGTGTGCTGAGCTGCGCGTAGGCGCCGCCGCGCGCCATCCGTTCGTCGTGGGTTCCTTCTTTCAGGATTCCGCTGTCGGCGACGAATACGATCTTGTCGGCGCCGCGTATGGTGGAGAGGCGGTACGCGACCGGTGGGGCGTTGTCCCGAAGCGCTATTTTGTTTCATCCTGCGATAAATTGCCAAATAGGATCGCGAGATAATCCTGTCTGCCGTACAGGATACGGTCTATCAATACTACATCATCTTGTGGACGGTAGAAAGCGAGATAATTCCCACAGACAAGAAAACGGTAATCTGTAGTTATATCGCAGATAGATGACAGCAGAGCGCCAATCAGCGGAAAATCGGCCAGTGTGTCAATCCTGTCTTGAATTTTATTAACTGTATTCAGCGCGGCTTGTGGGCTTTGCAACTGTTCTGCGATATAATCGCCTATCTGTTTCAAATCACTCACGGCCGCGTCGGAATAGCTGATTTCAGCCATGATATCGTTTTTCGAAGTATGTTCTTACTTCATCGGCGGGAATCCAGCCGTTTTCCTCGCCGGAGCGCCGTCCGTCGTCTAATTCCGCTTTCAGCTTGCGCCATGCCAGCAGTTTTTCATATTCTTTGTATTCTTCAATGTCAAGGACAGCATAGCGCCCATGCCCGTCTTTTGTCAAAAAGACGGGGGAGCCGATAGCGACGTGGCGCAGGACTTCATCGTAGTTTCGCAGATCGGAAATTGGTTTAATGTTTGGCATACGATCATCACCTCGCTATTAATATACTCCAAATTGTTTTAGTTTTCAACAAGAACGAATCGTGATATGACCCGAATTTATCCGAAGCTCAATGATCATTCTCCTTGCCGAGGATACATCGATCAAAGATCCGGCGATTCTGAGTCAAATCGAATAAACCGCGAATCCGGGGACGCGGGAGCGGCGTCGGGCGGGCAAAATGAAGGGAACGGGACGTCGGGGACGCCGTCCCCTACTCGTTTTTGAATGTGCAGACAACCACGCTTTGATCTACCTCAAAAACCGGTTCAGGCTTGCCGATTTTGCGACACTCAAGCTTAGCGATATCAATTCCCCGCCCATAACCCTGAACAAACCCAAAAACCTTAAATACGTCGGCAATATTGGGGTTGCGGTAATCCGCAATCCCTGACCTCCCGAAATTCTCGACTGTGACATTTCCATACGGGCCTCCGGGGCTGTTAATTACAACTCGGTTATTGAACCAGTAAACACGAACCGGAGCGTTGGTTTTTTCATATGTTCTGTGCATAACGGCATTGTAGAGGATTTGCTGAATCGCCGGAATTGAATAGTCGCTTGTGAGCTTGTGGCGCATACCGGAGGTGACGTCTACCGCGGTACGGTTGTGAGCTACCAGTTTGTATGTGGTTAACTCAATTAACTGTGAAAGCCGCCCCTTAATCGTTGCTTCGTCAATAATCGGATCAGCGTATTCTGTTCCGTCAATCCGCAGGAATTGAATATAGGCGCCTGGAATAAACCGCCGCGGCTCTTTGCCCAAAGCCAAAATACCCACAAGTGTAGGCGTCGGATCGTCCGGCGAAACAATCATTCTGCATGATGAGAGCTGCTCCTCGTAGGAGCGTCCGTTTTCCTCCAGGACATCTTCAGCAAACGCCGACGGCAAATACTCGTCTTCAAACACTGCTCGGGAAAGGTCGCTAAGCTTTGCTTCATAGACCGAAGTCAAATCGTACGGCAGCATATTGTGCCGCCGCTTTTCAACCAGCACCCTTTCGTCCTGCTCACTTGCCAAAGCGCGCCGTGAACCGACTCTGATGTGAATTCGCCCGTCATACTTCACTGGCGGCATATCCGACGGCATAACTGTGATTACAGCCATATCCGCCCCATTTAGACGTCGTTTCTCAACCGACATAACCGGAATTGGCAGAATATTACCGTCCGTTTTCATATCACCGAGATTTCGGAGCAGTGTGTCGGTTATTGGAAGATTAAACGGAGAACCGTCATCATTGGCGCCGATGAAGATAACGCCTGGCTTCCCGCGGTTAGGCAAATCATTTGCAAACGCGCATATTGCTTGGCGCGCCTTAATCGGAACATCGCCTTTCAGGGAGCTTTTTCGCTCAACGAATTCCGATTCTAAATCTCTAAGCATTTGTTCCAACTCTTGGTCTGTATAACGTAACATGAAGCGGTTCCTCCTTGCCTGTCAGGGCTTCGTATTCTTGCTCAGGCTGAGCTGGGCGTAGGCGCCGCCGCGCGCCATCAGTTCGTCGTGGGTTCCTTCTTCCAGGATTCCGCTGTCGGCGACGAATACGATTTTGTCGGCGCTGCGTATGGTGGAGAGGCGGTGCGCGACCACCAAGGTGGTTCTCCCTACGCTCAGCCGGTCCAGCTCATGCTGAATCGCCAGTTCGGTTGTGTTGTCCAGCGATGAGGTCGCCTCGTCCAGGATCAAAATCGGCGGGTCTTTCAGGAATACTCTGGCGATGGAGACGCGCTGTTTCTGTCCCCCGGACAGCATCACGCCCCGTTCGCCCACATAGGTATCGTACCCTTCCGGCAGGCTCTCGATGAACTCGTGGATGTTGGCGCTTTTCGCGGCGGCGATGATGGCCTGGTCTGTCGCGCCGAAATTGCCGTAGGCGATGTTATCCCGCACCGAACCCGCGAACAGGAAGGTATCCTGCTGGACCATTCCGATCTTGCGGCGCAGGGAAAGCCGCGTGTAGGAACGGATGTCCACGCCGTCCAAAAGGATCCTGCCGCTGTCCAGATCGTAGAACCGCGGCAGCAAGTGGCAGAGGGTGGATTTGCCCGCGCCCGACGGCCCGACCAGTGCCACCGTCTGGCCGGCTTTGATCTCCAGTACCAAATCTTCCAGCACATGATGCGTTTTTTCCCGCGAGACGCCGTCGCGCGTTCCGCCGCTGGGCGTCTCGCCGCCATGCGCCCCGTTGTCGCGCGCTCCGCCGTTGTGTGAGCCGCCGCCGCGGGCATCACTGTCGTCGCGGACACTGTCGCCATCGCGGACGCCGCCGTCCGCTCCGCTGGGCTGTTTCGCGTGACTTTCGCCGCCGCTGGGCGTCCCGCCGCCATGCGTCCCGTTGTCGTGTGCTTCATATCGGAAGGTGACGCGGTCAAACAGGATATCTCCCCGGACTTTTTCCAGTTCGGCGGCGCCCGGTTCGTCTTCCTCCGGCGGGATATCCATCAGCTCCTGTATACGGACAAATCCGCTCATCCCCAGCTGCAGCTGCTCCACAAAGTTGATCAGTTTTTTGATCGGTTCGGTAAAAAGGCCGACAAACAGCAGGTACGCGGTAAAATCCCCGATATTGATTTTTTCGTAATACGCGAACAGTCCGCCGGATATGAGCGTGACCAGCACCAGCAGATCCATGATCAGCCCCGTTCCGGAGAAAAACTCCGCCATGGCGCGGTATTGTTCCTCCCGCGCGGCCGCGTACAGTTTGATGCCGGACTGGAACTTTTTGATCTCGTGCTTCGACGATTCATACGCCTTGGAAACGCGCACTCCCGCGATGCTGTTTTCGAGTTCCGCGTTGACCTCCCCGATTTCCACCCGGGTTTTCATCGCCGTTTGGGAAAGACGGATCCGTTTCGCCAGCGTAAACCAGAGCAAAAACGGCAGGAACGCGAAAATAATCAGGGTCAGCGGGAGACTGGTCATGGAAAGGATCCAGAAAGAGGCGGCCATTGTGACGATGGATATAAAAAGATCCTCCGGCCCGTGATGGGAGAGTTCGGCGATCTCGAAGGTATCGTTGATGATCCGGGACATAATCGTTCCGGATTTGGTCTGGTCAAAATAGGAGAAGGGCAGGCGCTGAAGGTGGTTGAAGGCCGCGGCGCGCATGTCGATGGTGATGCGCACGCCCATGGCGTGGCCGTAATATTGAATGAAGTAGTTGAGCCCGGCTTTCAGGAAGTAGATTCCCAGCAAAACGGCGCCGCTCAGGAGAATCATTCGGGCGTCGTGATCCGGCACATATTGATTGATGATCCGCCGCGTGACGACAGGATACAGAACCCCGCAGACGGCCACCAGCAGCGCGCAAAACATGTCCGCCAGGAAAAGCTTCATGTGCGGGCGGTAGTAAGCGATAAATTTCTTGACCATTCCCATGATCACCCCCAAAATAGCATACACCATTTTTTGATAAAAAACAGCAGTAATTTTATTGTGTCTGCGATTCGCGGTTTGGTGTGATTTAGTGAAACACGCCTGAGCAAATTGCGAGCGAATCCGGGTTTTTGGGCGAGACTGTCCGAAAACGATCATATCTTGTCATTCTGGGCTTGTCCCAGAATCCAGGTTCCTTGGTTTATCATTTTTGGATTCCGGGACAAGCCCAGAATGACGGGGTAAATCACGTTTGCCAAAGACGGGCGGCAGGGTGCCGCCCCTACAATATGCGTCATCGTGGTATCCGTAGGTGCGGCATCCTGCCGCCCGGAACCGTCCGAAAACGTCAAAA
>JAISDM010000129.1 GCA_031264885.1 Peptococcaceae bacterium
GGATGGGCTTAAGTTCGCTGGAGATTCTCAATAGGATACAGCTTCCGCTTGCCGCGCCGGTGCTGATGTCCGGACTCAGGCTCGCGACCATCGCTTCAATCGGAATCGCCACCATCGCCGCGACTGTCCACAGCGGCGGATTGGGAGAACTGCTGTTTGAAGGCATCCGAACGATGAATATGGTTAAGATTGTCTGGGGCATTCTTTTGTCGTCCGCGCTTTCATTTGCCGCTAATCAGATATTTGTCCGCCTGGAGACTTGGTTCTCTCAAAAAGCGCGGGGTGAAGCGCACAGAAAAACTGATATGGAGATCGGTAAATTTGACGCCTCTTTGTAAGCGTAAGTATGATCAATAGAAGTGTGAAAGGATGGGAAAGATGCAAAAACAAAGATCAATTCGCGAGGATTTCCATATATTATATGAGACGCCAAATCCGGTGCGGCCATATCTTTATAAAATTGTGACTGAACAAGAGGAAGGGCTGATTGTCTACCTTGGCAAAGAACCCAAAAGCGCGGAGCAGGCAGCGGAATATTTCGGTATATCCATAACCGAAGCCGAACAAAGGTTAAATAACGCTTACCACCGCGCGAACGTCAACAAGTCTCGCGGAGATCAGGCGCTTTATTTGGCGGCCTCATTGTATGACCGTCTGGGATATTATACGCAATATGAGCATGACGATTGGATGACAATCCCCGCGGACGACCGAAAGATCATCGACGAATGGTATGTGGCCGAATTTACAAATCGGCTTAAAAAACAAATAGACGCGGATAAAGATAATTTCTATCGGGATGATGTGCTGCCCGTTGATTCAGCGATTGAGGCGATTGAAAAAATTGCCGGCGGCAAGCCGGACGCGCCGTTTTATTTGACCCCGTGCAATTGCCGCACCACCGCGAACAATTGCCATTTTTCCGTCGAAACATGTTTATCGAATTATTATGGGATAAACGGACAGTGGGATCGTGGATACGGACGCCAGGTAACATTGGATGATGTGCGGCTGCTTATGCGTCAATGGGACAAGGAGGGATTGATGCATACTGTCTCGCCGTCCGGACACATTTGCAGCTGCGAAACCTGTTGCTGCTATGAGTTCCGCGCCGCGCTGAAGCTTGGGACAAAAGGTATTTATCCCCGAGTGCGATATGTGGCGTCCGTGGACAAGGATAAATGTATTCATTGCGGGATTTGCGCGAAGCGATGTCATTTTGGGGCTTTCCATAAAAATGCTGACGGCGTGGTTGAATTCAAACCTGAGCTGTGCTGGGGCTGCGGTATATGTGAAGTGTCTTGCGGCAAAAAAGCCATTGCCATCGCTCATCTATAACGGGTTCTTCCAGCCAAATAACGCCCGGTTCCTCCAGTCCCTTTCCTGCATAAACCGCGTCGTGAACTGATTCATAATAAGAATTGGCGTCTGTCATCAGCCCGATATCATTCCCCACCGCGACATTCACGTGGACTCCTAGTGCGTTCGGATTCCTCACCTTGCTTTATTTGGGAAGCCGTAATATAATAAACACGATGGATTCGGATCGAACGATGTGAGGTATATTTAAATGTTGGCAAAGCTATTGGCGAGAGCATAAACACTCATATAATGGAGGTGTTTAATCATGGCTAAGAACATAAAACGCGGCATTACACCGGATAGAAAAGAGATTGCCGAGAAGCAAATCGTTGAGCAGAGCCGTATTATTAAATATGATACGGTAAATTATGCAATTGATTATTTGGTTGAGCAATTCAATCCGAGCAAAGAAAGCGATGCTGCTGAAGATGGGGCGGCGGCCCGTTTATTCATAATACCTGATTATCAGCGAAATTCTGTTTGGGATGACAGTGACAGGTCCGCGTTTATTGAGTCGTTGCTTCTTGGCCTGCCCATTCCATTCTTATTCTTCTGTGAACGCAAAGATGGAATCATTGAAATCGTTGATGGGGTTCAGCGCGTAACTGCGCTGAACTCATTTATCAATAATAATTTTGCCTTGAAAGGCTTAACGAAACTCTCCGAGCTTAATGGGTTTACGTTTTCGGACTTTTCCGAAACAACGCAGAGAAAATTTCGAAACAAGACGCTGCGAATTACGCTTCTTGACGGCGATACCTCTGTTGAATTCCGAAAAGATTTGTTCAGCCGTGTGAATAAGAGTGGCCGTAAAATCAACGATGCGGAATTCAGGCGCGGAACTTTCCCGGGCAAACTCACACAATTTATCGAAAGATGCAGTAAAGATCCTCTGTTCGTAGAATTGTGTCCTCTTAACAATAAAAAAGTAGAGAGATATGCCCGGTTTGAATTGGCGCTGCGTTTCTTCGCTTTCGTCAACGCATACCAAGACTTCAAGCACGAAGCCGCGCCATTTCTTGATTCGTTTTTGGAACTCAATCAAAACTCTTTCAATGAGGTTGAGTATAAAAACGAGTTTACCGCTATGTGTACGTTTGTCAAAGAGCATTTCCCATTAGGCTTTGTTTGCGGCAGACAATCGGTTTCGAATGTCAGATTCGAAGCCTTGTCTGTTGGCGTAGCATTGGCGTTACGAGAAATTCCAAATCTTCCGGTTGACAATACAGACTGGCTTAATTCAGATGAATTTAAGGAATTGACGGCTTCTGTTTCAAGTAATAACCCCGGTCGTTTAGCTGCTCGTATTGAGTATGTCCGCGATTGCTTGTTGGGGAGACACAATGAACGGAACGATTGAACTATTCGGTGAACGCAAATCGGAGGTAGAATTTTACTATTCTGTCTTGGTTGAGATCGTTAAGCCGGACAGTTCTATAGTAACGATTGATAATCACCGTTTTGCCCGGATACTAAAATCAAATTTTCTTCTTATGCTGTATAATTTGATTGAATCTTGCATCCGCAGCGGATTTGAGGACATATATAGCGCTGTCAAAGAAAGCGGCAAACCGTATGCTGAGATCAGTGAAGAATTACGCGATATTTGGTCCAATTACGAAATATCGAAAGCGCATAGAGATACGGCAAAACACCAAACTTATGGCAGACGTGTTAAAGAAATACTTGAACAAGTTATTTCTGAGAATCCGATAGTTATTACCCGCGAAGCTCTTGATATAAGTGGAAATTTGGATGCGCGGCAAATTCGCAAATTGCTTTGCACTCATAAAATTTCGTTTTCGGAGTCCGAACCGAAAGAGAAAAATAAAATTCTAATGGTCAAGACCACGCGAAACAAGCTTGCGCACGGTGATGAGGCATTCGGTGACGCGGCGCGTGATTTGACGGTTGAGGAATTGGAAGACATTAAAGACGAGGTTTTTACGTTCCTCAATGAAGTTTTGGCGGGAATGAGAACATTTTATGACCGAAAAGCTTATATACGCCAACTAAAAAGCTAATGAGATATCTGCTGAAACGCGCGGGGACACGGTGGATGAAGCCTGAGGATTATGACGCGGCGGTCTCAATCGCGAATGTCACCCTGATGAGCGGATCCGGAGTTGCGAACGGTCCCGGGCCAGACTGTCCGAAAACGCAATAATCTTTGCAATAGAACACAACACGGAAACACACTCTAAATACCACCAGGCTTGTATGTTCCCCGTCATTCCGGGCTTGTCCCGGAATCCAAAAATGATAAACCAGGAACCTGGATTCCGGGTCAAGCCCGGAATGACAAGATTATGGCGCCAGAATGACAAGATATGATAGTTTTCGGGCGGTCCCGGGCGGCAGAATGCCGCCCCTACGGTATTGTGAATGCCGCGTCTGTAGGGGCGGCATCCTACCGCCCGTTGGTTGCCGCCCGTCTTTGAACGGGCGATAAATTTTTCTTGACAAAGGCGCGGGGGTAATATATACTATTATCATTAAACATATAAAATTAATATGAATTATATATCATATGTACAAAATATAAAATGTGAGGGAGTGAAGAGATGTCAACCGCCTCATTAAAATCCAAAGCGTATGAAGAATTATTTGAAAAGGTCAACATGCTTATTTTCGGTGTCCGCGTCAGCGATGAGACCGCCGCCGCCACGGACGCGGGGATAACCGTTAAGGAAGGCGGAACGGCGGCGCCCGGCAAGGCCGCGCTGCCGTTTGTGATGCGCACTCCCAGCGGCTTCAATGTCATCATCAAACGAGTGGAAAAATCAGAATACGCGTTAGAATATTCGGAAGGCAAGTTTATCATAACCAAGAACGGGCATCAGCTGTTCAGCGATATTTTGTTCGAGCCCAGGCCGCGTTACTATAACTTGAACACGACAGACGGAAAACCGATGCGGGAAATAGGGATGCTGCTCACCGACGGCTGTGTCGAGGTTTGGTATTCCAACGAATGCGCGTTTAAAGAGCGGAATGAAGAATGTATGTTTTGCGGTATCAATACCAGACCGCAGGATACGTTCCTGAAAACGTCGCGGCAGCTTGCCGAGGTGGCAAAAGCGGCTTTTGACGAAGGCGTCGCGCGCCGGGTCGATTTTACGGGCGGCGTCATCGCGGAACGAAGGGAAATCGAATATTACTGTGACGCGATTGAAGCGATTCGCGACGCGCTGGGCGGCAGGGAGATTATATCCTCGGCCTGCGTGGCGGCGCCTCGGGATTTTACCAATATATCCCGCCTAAAAGAAGCGGGATTCACCAATATCACCATCAATATGGAAATCTGGGACGAGAATATATTTAAAACGATCTGCCCGGGGAAAGAACGGACCGTGGGCCGTGACCGATGGGTTGAGGCGCTTTCATACGCCTCGGATGTGTTTGGATTCGGACATATCCGATGTAACTTTGTGACGGGAATTGAACCTAAGCACAAGACCCTTGAAGGCATTGAGCGTCTCGCGGCCATAGGCGTGGTGGGCAATCCAAATCTGTTCAGCCCGGCGCCCGGTACGCCCCTTGAGGGCACCCGCTGTCCGACGCCGGAGTGGAATATGGATTTGCAGCAGAAAGCATATGCCGTCATGCGCAAGCATGGGTTGACTTTTGAACAGGTCAAGACCGCCCACGCGGAGACGAACGGTATTCATCACGATATTTGGCGTATTGAAAACGAGATTCTGCCTATCTTTCATAACGACAGCGAAGAAAGTATAGAAGATCACAGATGGAGGAACGTCATTCATGTCTAAAATCGCGAAAAAACTGACTGACCTTATCGGCAAAACACCGCTTCTGGAATTGGGCGGTTTTAGTGGCGCGCGGCAGATCCGGCGGCCGATCGTAGCGAAACTTGAATACTTTAACCCTGGCGGAAGCGTCAAGGATCGGATCGGCTGGGCAATGATCAAGGATGCGGAAGATCGGGGGATTCTCAAAGAGGATTCCGTCATCATTGAGGCGACCAGCGGCAACACGGGCATCGCGCTGGCATTGGTAGCGGCTGCTAAGGGCTATCGGATCATTCTGACCATGCCTGAGACGATGAGTGTCGAGCGGCGCAATCTGCTGGACGCCCTCGGCGCGGAAATTGTTCTTACTCCGGGAATTCAAGGAATGAAAGGCGCGCTGCGGCGCGCCGATGAAATCGCGGCGTCGGCAAAAAACGCGTTCGTACCCCGGCAATTCAAAAATCCCGCGAACCCCATGATTCACCGCGAAATGACGGCGGAAGAAATATGGGCCGATACGGACGGTCTTGTGGATATTGTCGTAGCCGGCGTAGGTACGGGCGGAACGGTTACCGGCGTCGGCGAAGGATTGAAATCAAAAAAACCGTCTCTGAAGATCGTTGCGGTGGAGCCTTGGGATTCTCCGGTGCTGTCGGGCGGACACGCCGGATCTCATATAATACAGGGCATCGGCGCGGGTTTTGTGCCGGAAATATATAACGGCGCGGTGGTGGACGAAATTATCCGCGTCAGAAACGAAGACGCCGTCAAAGCCTCCCGGCTCGCCGCGAAAACAGAAGGTTTGCTTGTGGGAATTTCTTCAGGAGCGGCGCTGCACGCCGCCTCCGAAATCGCCGCCAGGCCGGAATACCAAAACCAGATGGTCGTCGTCATTCTGCCTGACACGGGCGAACGGTATCTTTCCACCGCGCTGTACCGGCGCGGGGAATATGAAGAGGAGAGATCACTATGACAGCAGCGAACAGCGTTCAGACGGCAAAACCGCCCGAACAGGCGTATAAAATCGAAATTGACAGTCTGAATCAGTCGTTTTCCGTGCGGGGGGAAGGGCGCAAGCAGAAACAGGAGCTTATTGTCCTTGAAGGGTTCAATCTTTCTGTCAGTGAGGGAGAGTTTATCACCGTTGTCGGGCCGTCCGGCTGCGGAAAGTCCACGCTGCTTGACATCATCGCGGGGCTTTCCAGACCGAAAGCGGGCAGTATTTATATCGACGGAAAGAAAATATCGGGGCCCGCGCTGGACCGCGGATTTGTGATGCAGCAGTACGCGCTGCTGCCCTGGCGAACGGTCAGCCGTAATATTGAACTCGGCTTGGAAGTCAAGGGTGTCCCCCGAAAGATCCGTGCGGAAATCAGCCGAAAATATATTGATCTCGTTGGGCTGCGGGGGTTTGAAAAAAGCTTCCCTCACGAGCTTTCCGGCGGAATGCGGCAGCGGGTCGCAATCGCCCGTTCTCTTGCCTATGATCCGGAAGTATTGCTGATGGACGAACCCTTTGCCGCTGTGGACGCGCAGACGCGGGGCGTGCTTCAGGATGAGCTGATGCGGATATGGGAAGAAACACAGAAAACGATCATCTTCGTCACCCATAGCATTGAGGAAGCCGCGCTTCTCGCAGACAGGGTCGTTGTGATGGGTACGCACCCCGGCAGGGTCAAGGCAATCGTCAAGGTAGACCTGCCGCGTCCGAGAAACAGCGCGCAGATGAATACATCCTCGGATTTTATTTGGATCCGCAACCGTTTATGGGAACTTCTGCAATCTGACGCGCCGCCGGGGCGCGCTCTGCCGGAGGCGGCTGAGACAGGACAGGACGTCGCGGACGAAATTGCCCCCGACGCTGTTTTATAGCTTGAATCAAAGCATCTGAATCAACGGGAAAGGAGAACAAAGATGAAACCGTTTTTTATCGTAAGAATGTCTAAGGCGGGGCGATGTTGCCGTTGATATTGCCCGGATTTATACGACACTTAAAAAAACGGAGGGATTCTGAATGTACACAATAGATAAAAACCGGTTCAAACAAATTGCGCGCCGCTTGATGGCGTCCGCGGTCACTGGCGCGCTGCTGCTTGCGTTCCCCGCGTGCGGCTCATCATCCGTATCATCCACGTCAACCACAGCGCCCGCGGCAGCCCCCGCGGGAACGGCCGCGGCGGCGGAAGCAGCCGGCGCGAAAGAACTGTTCACCATCCGCGTTCCACAGGGAACCGGTGTAACCGAATACTACGTCGCGGATAAGCTCGGCTTCTTCGCGGAAGAGGGGATCAAGATCGAGACGGTTCAAGTCGGAACTGAAATTACCGTCCAGCAGGCGGCGGAGCAGGGGATAATAGACTATCTGACCGGCGGGCATGTCACAGGCTTTGCCCGGGGGCAGCTTGCCGGGATTCAGGCGATCGCCACGCACCCGGGTATGGTGGACAACGACAAGCTGTTCCACATCGCCTACTATGTAAAATCCGACAGTTCGATTCAGAAGCTTGACGACCTGGGGCAGCCGAACCCGAACAGCGGCGACGGCAAATGGAAGTTTGGCGTCGTCGGTTCCGATACCTGCATCACGGGGTATCCGCTCTATTACCTCAACACGCATAACCTTGATACGCAGTATGTGCAATTCGTCACCCTTGACGAGGCAGTGCAGCTTCAGTCGCTCACCTCCGGGCAGCTTGACATTTCGGCGGTACATTCCCAGCGCCAGCCAGAGGCGGATCTGTTAATTGAGAACGGTGAGGTGCGCCGTGTTTCCTCATCCTGGGAGATGTTCGGCGACGAATACGCCGGACTTTCAGTTCGTGGATTCTTGCGGCCGTTCATTGACGAACACCGTGAGGACGGGATCGTTCAATCCTTCTCGAACGCGCACTATAAAGCGCGCGTGTGGCTGAACGATGAGGAAAACCGTCAGCTGGCGCTTCAATGGTCGGTGGACGATTTCGGCCTCGATCCGACAAAAGTGGCGTTTCAGCGGTTCACCGAGGATCCGGACATCAACGAAGGGGCGATCGACCGCTGGTTTGAGATTGCCTATATCGCGGGCGAATTCAACCCGGAGGATCCAGTGAATCCGGAGGACACATACACGAACGAGTTCGCGGCGAAAGTCGCCGAGCCGAGGGATTCGATCATTGCCCGCCGCCCGCCGGCCGTGTAAGCAAGGCGGTACGAAATGAGCAATGATAAAACAGCCGCCGCCGATGATTTCAGCGAAAACAGCGCCGCGGCGAAAGTTCAGAAAGATGGCGCGGGTCGGGTGGCAAAAGGGATCAAGCTTGTGGGTGTTAAGGTGTATCACACCCTGCACCGCCTTCTCGCGGTCATCCTGTTCTTCGCGCTGTGGGAGGCAGCGTCGCGGCTCAGTCTTTTAAACCCGATTTTCTTCCCGCCCATCTCGAAAATTGTCGCGTCACTCTGGCAAGAAGCCATTACTTACGCGCCGACTGTCGGATTGAACGGATTGCAGAGAGGGCTTCTCTACAATTTTTCATTCAGCCTGAAAAGAGCGATGACGGGATATTTCCTCGGACTGTCGTTCGCAATCCCGTTTGGCGTCCTCATCGGCTGGTTCCGCAAGTTCGAGCGGTTTATTGATCCGCTGATACAGATGTTCCGCAATATCTCCGTAATTGCCCTGCTGCCGGTGTTCGTAATGCTGCTCGGAATCGGCGAACTGTCACGGACGACAATTATTTTCTGGGGCGTACTGTGGGTCAATCTGATGAACACCATCTCTGGGGTTAAGAATGTGGACGCGCAGCTTATTAAGGCGGCGAACGCGATGGGAATGCCGAAATGGCAGCTTTTCCTGAAGGTTGTGTTTCCGGGCGCGCTGCCGTCGATTTTCGTTGGGGTGAGGATCAGCGCGACGACGTCTATTATGATTCTGACCGCCGCGGAAATGATCGGCGCGACAGAGGGCCTTGGCTGGAGCGTCCGCCAGTTTCAGATGTATATGATGTATCCCGATATGTACGCGAATATCATCGTGATGATGCTCCTGGGGATCACGATCAACTATTCGCTTGCCGCGCTGGAACGGCATGTTTTCCGCTGGCGCGAAAAAGTGGGCGCGGGGGATTGATTCAACCGGGCAAAACAGTAGAATCCTAAGAAAAGTGAGGTTATGGATATGCGCACACTGATTCGGCGCGCCGATGTTTTTGACGGCAAAAGCACGCGGCTGCGTGAGCAGGTCAATATTGTGATCGAAGACAATCTTATCCGGGAAATCGTGCCGGGCGACGTGCCGGCGGAGAATTTTGAGGCCGTTTACGACGCCAAGGGATATACTGTGATTCCCGGCCTTGTAGACGCACATGTTCATCTGTCCTGGCATTCGACGGAACTGGATCGGATGCGGGTGGATGAAGTGGCGGTCCGCGCGGCCCGTGTGGCGGAAATCATGCTGCTCAAGGGTTTTACTACCGTGCGTGACGCCGGAGGCTTGACCTACGGTGTGAAAAAATGTATTGACGGGGGGATCATCCCCGGTCCGCGCGTTTTTCCATCCAACGCGTATATTTCCCAGACCTGCGGTCATGGGGACGGGCGGAGCAGCAGAGCCCAGAGCGTTCTGCCGGGCGACAGGCCCATATCACCGTTTCTGCTGTCGGGCGCCAGCGTGATTGCGGACGGCGTACCGGAAATGCTGAAAGCGGCGCGGGAACAGTTGTTTCTCGGCGCTTCCCAGATCAAGCTGATGGCGGGCGGCGGATTTTCCTCCCGCTATGACCCCATCCGCACACTGCAATTCTCGCTGGAGGAGATGCGGGCCGCGGTTGGCGCCGCCGAGGATTTCGGCACATATGTCATGGCGCATATCTATACGCCCGCAGCCATGCGGCGCGCGGCTCAGGCGGGCGTCAAGAGTTTTGAGCACGCGACGTTTATAGACGAGGAAACCGCCCGCGTCATTCAGGATCAAGGCATCTGGATCTGCCCGTGCCCGCAGTTTGGCGGCGAACCGTCCGAAGAGGGCGCGCCGGCGCCCAAACCGCCCACATCCAAGCCGCCCAACCCTTACGACACGGAATACATTGAGAAATCCCGCAATCCGGAGCAGGCGACGGAACTGATCAACCGCTTCAACCTGCCGATCGTTTTTGGCACCGACGTGGGATTCAGTCTGGAATTCATCGCTGCCGGACAGTTAAAAGATTTTCGCGCTTACAAAAAACGCTTTGGCAGCCATAAAGGCTTGGTCAGCGCCACTGGCGCCGCCCATGAGCTGCTGAAACTGTCCACGAGTCAGAATCCGTATCCCCAGGGAAAAATCGGCGTTCTGACAGCGGGCGCCTTTGCCGACCTGCTCTTTGTGCGCGGCAATCCGGCGGAGGATCTGGCGATTCTCGCCGACCGCGGCAATATAGCGTTCATTATGAAAGACGGACGCGTTTATAAGGATCTGAATACATCCGCCAGAAGCGATTCTTCGCCTGACAAGCCGCAATAATGTCTGGCAAAAACGGGCGCCGCTGAAAAAACCGGAGCTGAAAGCTCAATCAGCGGCGCTCCGATTTTTTTTGCGGCCATAGCTTCCAGTCCGCTCCCCAAAATCAAACCTGGCCGCGCCTCCGACAGCAAGGAATGAATTTCCCCAGTGTTTTCCGAAAAAAGCAGCTGCGTCCCATATGCCTTTGTCAGTCCTTTGATTTCATCCAAAAACGGGGGAAGGAGCGACGCCTCCGGTATGTCCGCCACGACAGCGGCGGACGGAACCATTCCCAGGGTATCCGTCAACACACGGACGCAGCCCAGGACTTCATCATGTCCCGCCACAATGGCGAATTCTCTTTGCAGTCCTTTGGTATAATAGTATGGCGCCGCTTCCATGAGTTCACGCCGGAGCCGTTTCTTCACAGCCTGGAATTGACGCGCCGCGTCCTCCGGAATCTCAATCCCCCACGCTTGCCTCACGCGTTCGGCCAGCGATTCGCTGTCCCGGGCGCCTACCGGCAAACCTGTCGTCAAGAGATACGGAACCCCATGGTTCGCTTCCAGAAACTGTGCGGCGCGCAGCCCATGCTGGGAAAAAACAATGGAAAAGCGCGCGTGTTTCGCGGATTGCCAGTCCGCGGGCCCGGATTGCGGCCCAAGCAGAAGATTGGCCCGCAATCCGAGAAGCCGCGTTAAATCATGTATGGCATACAGTTCCCCCAGCCAAAAAATATGTTTTTGGGGAACGATGCCTAAAATATTAACGTCGTACCTGTCCGGTTCCGGCGCTGTTTCGTCTTCGCTGCTGTGATCATCCATACCGTCCGGCTTCACCGCGCCGCCGCTCTCGTTTTTTCCTCCGCAACCGCCGAGGAGCGCGGCTGCCGCTTTTTCATAACCGTCGCCCGCGCCGCCGCCGAATCCCGGCGCGTTGACGCAAATGGCCGGATAGCCCTGATCGGTTAATTCTTTGGTCATTGCCGCCGAGTCGTCGCCTACGATTTCCGGCGCGCATCCGGCGACCACGGCATACAGATCTCCGTTATGTACCCGCGCGGTGTTTTTGAGCTGTTCGCGCAGACGCGCCGCGCCTCCGAATATAATATGTCTCTCAAGGATATTCGTTGCGGATATCACATTTCCGAACACTTGCCCGCGCAAAGAACCAACCGCGGCGCAGTTGGCGGTGCAATGCGCGACAGGAACGACGCCCGGTATCGCCGACAAGGTTTGCAGCGCGCCATGGAACGCGCATCCGGTTCTTGGCGTATCTATCATCTCAATATTTACCCTCCAGTTTAATGTACCAATCCGGGCGCCTTTCCGCCCATCTGTGTTCATAGGCCGGCGCTCCGCCGGTTTCGTCATCCTTTAGAATATCCGGGAACCCGTGGAAACGGACAGCGCGCAACGCCGCTTCGACAAAACGGACGGCGCCTCTGATTCCGTAAAAAGCGCGGGAATCCAGTGAAATCGAAGGGATTCCCATCCGCGCGGCAGTCAGAACCTGGCTGCCCCGGCCGACGAACAGCGACGGCCGCCTTTTGCCCAAAATGTTATATAACTCAAATTCCTGAAATCCTGAAACATGAATCAGAGGCGCCTGATCATTCGGTTCGCTGCCTGATATAAGAGGTTCCAGTTTCCTCAAATAATCCAGCCCTGTCTGATCCACGGCATCCACGGAAATTCCGGCGATATCCCCGCCCATCTCCCGGATCAATCCGGCAAACCCCGGCGCCCATGACAGCGGAAGGGATAAATACGCCCGGATGCCTGAAAGGTTTTTTCCCTCATTGTCTGCCGCGGCGGGAATCCGCCCTGCCCACGGCGGGGTGTCCGGCACGGTCTTCCCAAGGGCTTTGGCGATCACCCGAATCCAACGGCGGGAACCCTCAAGTCCCACAGGCGGCGCCACGGAAAGCGCGCGCGCCGCTGCGTCCGAATTCAGGCACTCCGCGAAGTATCCGGTTTCTTCCGGTCCAACACACAAAAAAAGCTCCGCCTCCGGCAATACCAGGCCGCCTTTCTCATCTGTCTCATTCATCGCTTTAAAAAACGGTTCCGCTTCTATGCCGGCTTCCTGAAGCATTCGTATTAGCTCATCCATATCTTCCGCGCTTGTATTAACCGCAGCCACAGAAACGCGCCAGGGCCCCGCGCCGGCGGGAATCCGGCTTTCACCGCCATGCGCAATCGCTCCGGACTCTTCGCCGGCAGCCGTTTCCCCACGCGCGCCGCGTAACATTCCGAATATCGCGTGGAAAGCATAATCCGAACCCGTTTGAGGCATACGGCTTTTAAATCCATCCGTAAAAACCGGCA
>JAISDM010000139.1 GCA_031264885.1 Peptococcaceae bacterium
CGGAATGACAAAGATATGGCGTCGGAATGACAAAAACATGGCGCCTCCGCCCTCCCAGGGGTTCATTCGGACGGCACGGGCGGCAAAATGCCGCCCCTACGGCGCCGCGAATGACAAAAATGGCGCCGTTAACACAATATGTACCGTGCCGCGATCCGTTGTGTGAAAAAATTCCCCTCCAGGGAGGGGTGGCGCTTCGAAGGAACCACCCCGCCCTCCGCCGCCCACGGATCATTCGGACAGCCCCGGGCGGCAAAATGCCGCCCCTACGGCGCTGTGAATGACAAAAATGGCGCCGTTAACACTCAATGTACCGTGCCGCTATCCGTTGTGTAAAAAAATTCCCCTCCAGGGAGGGGTGGCGCTTCGAAGGAACCACCCCGCCCTCCGCCGCCCACGGATCATTCGGACGGTCCCAGGCGGCAGAATGCCGCCCCTACGGCGCCGTGAACGACGCATCTGCATCCGTGGGGCGGCATCTCTCCGCCGCTTTTTTGTGTTCGGTTTCGGCCCCGTGAATAACGCCGTGATCGACGCATCCGTAGGGGCGGCATCCTGCCGCCCATCTTCGACAAACGGCGTCTGCCGCGTGGGCGGCCTCACACCTCGTACTCCGGCGTGAAGAACACCGCCATCGTGCCCGGGCCGGCGTGAGCGCCCACCACGCCGCCTAATTCTATATCCTCGCAACTGCTATAGGAGATCCTGGGAAAAAGCAATCCCCGCCATACCTCCAGATCCGACTCCTGCCCGGCGTGACACAGCAGGTACCTCATGGGGCCGTGTTTGCGGGTTTCTGCCTCAAGCAGCTGAGCGATCCGCTCCAGGGCTTTGGTTTTGCCCCGGATTTTTTCCACAGGCGCGATCAGACCGTTTTTGATATCCAGCACCGGCTTGATGCTGAGCAAATTGCCGATCAAACTGGACGCCGCGCCGATCCTGCCCCCCTTATGGAGGTATTCCAGGGAATCCACGATGAAATATACCCGAACCATCTCTTTGAGTCTATCGATCAAGGCCAGGATTTCCTCTTTGGATCTGCCGGCCCCGGCGGCTCTGGCGGCGCCTTCCACAACCAGGCCCAGGCACGCGCTGACCTGCGCGCTGTCCACTATGACGATGTCCCGCTCCGGCAGCGACGACGCCGCCAGACGGGCGCTTTGGGCCGTGCCGCTCATCTTTCCGGATATGTGGATGGATATGAGGCTGCTGCCGTCCTCCGTCAGCCGCTTATAGTATTCCAAAAATTCATCGGGCGTAGGCTGGGCGGTTTTGGGCAAAGCCTTTATTTTGCGCATTCTGGAATAAAAATCGCGCTTGCTCATTTCCACATCCTGCTTATAGGCTTCCTGCCCGTCAAAAATCACATAAAGCGGTATGACGGCAATATCATGCTCGTCATACATCCATTGCGGCAAATCCGCCGTGCTGTCCGTCATGATTTTTACCCGTCCCATAACTTCACCCCTTCGTCCCTGAATCCTCATTCTGTTGCAATTTGGACACGACCGCCCATTCCACCCGTCGGTCCTCTATCTGCTCCACCTTGATGTTCAGCCCGAACGCCTCGATCTCAGGCAGGCTGCCCTCCTCCGGAATCGAACTCAATTGGCTGAAAATCAATCCGCCTAAAGTATCATAGTCCTCATTGGGTAAATTTATGCGAAACAATTCCTCCAGCTCTTCCAGTCCCACGCTGCCTCGGATCCGCCAAACCCCGCCGCCCAGGTTCTCTACATCCTCTTCGACCTCACCGTCGTATTCGTCGTAAATATTCCCCACGATCTCTTCCAGCAGATCCTCAATGGTGACAATGCCGCTGGTGCCGCCGTATTCATCCACCACCACAGCCATGTGAATTTTCTGCCTTTGCATGTCCCGGAAGAGTACGTCCGTGGCCACCTGTTCCGGCACAAAATACGCCGGCCGCAGCATCTCCCGCAAGGCGCCCGGCTGCTCCTTCATGCTGTTGACCAGGTAATCCCGGACGTGCAAAACCCCCACCACGTCGTCCACATCCTCGTCATACACCGGCAGTCGGGAAAAACTGCATTCCAGCATGGTCCGCCGGACCTCATCCTCATCCTCGCCGATCCAGATGGCGGTCATATCCGTCCGGTGCGTCATCACTTCCACCGCGGTTTTGTTGTTGAATTCAAAAATATTCTCAATCATTTCTTTTTCGTCCTTGGCGATGGCGCCGGTCTCTTCCCCCAAATCCATCATCATCCGGATCTCTTCTTCGGTAACCGAATCCTGGCCCGCTTCCGGATTAAAACCCAAAAGCCTCACCAGCAAATTGGTGGAAAACGTCAAAAACCGGACGGCCGGCTTCGTCACAAAGGCCAGCGTCTGTATGGCGCCCGCCACAAACAGCGCGATCTCCTCAGCCTTCTGCATGGCGACGCGCTTAGGCGCCAATTCCCCGACCACCAGCGTAATGTAGGACAGCACAATCGTAATCAAAACCACCGCCAGAGTATTGATTGTGGCGGGATTGATCCGAACCCCCAAGCCCAAAACCCATTCCGCCAGCCGCCGGGCGAAGCTCTCCGCGGCAAAAGCACTGGCCAGGAAACCGGCGAGCGTAATGCCGATTTGTATGGTAGATAAAAATTGAGAAGGCTCGGCAATGAGCTTCGCTAAATTGCGCGCCTTCACGTTCCCGTCGTCGGCCATCCGGCGAATTTTGTTATCATTGACAGTAATTACGGCAATTTCAGACATTGCGAAAAACGCGTTCAAGAGGACCAAAATCAGCAAGAGCAGCAGTTTCATTCCTATCTGGTCATCCGTCACCGGAAAATCCCCCCCAAACAATTCTTAATCAAACAAAACATAAATGTTTCTTTTAACCATTATAGCACGCTTTTTATACAGGGTCTAGGAAGTAATTCATACGCCGCGATTCGCAATTTGGAAATCCGGAAATCCGCGTCCGTCAAAGGCAGGCGGCAGAATGCCGCCCCTACGGATGCAGCGTCCCAGGTGTGTTCCCGCGTCATTCCGGCATCATATCTCGTCATTCCGGGCGGATTCACCCGTCATTCCGGGCTTGTCCCGGAATCCAAAAACGATAAACCAAGGAACCTGGATTCCGGGACAAGCCCGGAATGACAAAGTGTGAAGACCGATACCGCCGTCACGTTTGTCTTAACCGTTCATCTATATTATAATGGCAATGACGTAATCAATCACCCATCGAATACAGAAAGGAGCGCGCTTATGTTCGGAAACTTATTGGATGTGGGCCGGATCAAGGTAGGCCACGCGCAGAATGATGAGGCGGGCACGGGGGTCACCGTCGTCTTGGCCGAATCGGGTGCCACGGCCGGCGTGGATGTGCGGGGAGGCGCTCCCGGCACAAGGGAAACCGACTTGCTGCATCCCCTCAATACGGTTCAGCAGATTCACGCTGTGGTGCTGTCCGGCGGCTCCGCCTTCGGCCTGGCCGCTTCCGGCGGCGTCATGCAGTATCTGGAGGAAAAAGGCATCGGCTTTGAAACCGGTTACGCGCGGGTTCCCATTGTGGCGCAAGCGGTGCTGTATGATCTGAACTTCAAGGATGCCCGCGTCCGTCCGGACCACGGCATGGGCTACGCCGCGTGCCTGGCCGCGTCCGGCGTCAGTCTGCCCCTGGGGGCGGTGGGCGCGGGCTGCGGCGCCACCGTGGGCAAGATCCGCGGACAGGGCTTCATCAGCAAATCGGGCATCGGATCATACTCTGTTATTTTGAACAACGGCTTGGTTGTGGCGGCGCTGGTGGCCGTGAACGCCCTGGGAGACGTCGTCGAAAACGGCCAGATCCTGGCCGGCGCGCTGAACGACGAAGGAACCGGCTGGCTCAATACTGAGAATTACATGCTCCAGAATCTGCCCGATCCCAGCTTCGGCGAATCGAAGGGCCAGAACACCACCATCGGCGTCATCGCCACCAACGCCCGCCTCGACAAAGCCCAAATCAACAAGGCCGCCTCCATGGGGCACGACGGCCTGGCGCGCTCCATCCGCCCCGTTCACACATCCATGGACGGAGACACCCTCTTTGCCCTGGCCACCGGTCAGGTTCCGGCCAATCCGGATCTGGTCGGCGTCCTGGCCGCCCGGGCGGTGGAACAGGCGGTTTTTTCCGCTGTCCGCTCAATTTAACGGGTCGATGGATGAGCGCCACATTCCCAGAGGTCGTCATTCCGGGCTGATCTGTCTCCCCCCGTCATTCCGGGCTTGTCCCGGAATCCAAAAACGATAAACCAAGGAACCTGGATTCTGGGACAAGCCCAGAATGACAAGATATGATAGTTTTCGTTCGGTTCCGGGCGGCAGAATGCCGCCCCTACGGTGCCGGGAATGACGCGTCCGAAGGGCGTAGGGGCGGATGGCAATCCGCCCGTTTGTTTTCGTTCGGTCCCGGGCGGCATTCTGCCGCCCGTCACAGCTTCAGCAGAATACCGGCGGCCGCGGAGGCCGCGATGTATACCAGCGGATGCTTATCAAAGCGCCACATCGTAAACAGCACCGCCAAGAATATGACGACTGCCTTCCAATCAAACAGATCCGCCCACGACCAGGTCAGCACGTATTTGTCCCAGGTCAGCACGGCGATCTTAAATACGGAGAACCACGCCATGCCGATCAGACCGATCACCGCGGGCCGCAAGCCGGCGAAAGCGGAGCGCACATAGAGGTTCCGGTCAAACTGGTTCAGCGCTTTGACGATCAAAACAATAACGATCACAGACGGCGCCACCAAAGAGAATGTGGCGACGATGGAGCCCGGCACGCCCGCCGCCTGATATCCCGCGTAAGTGGCCGTATTGATCCCAATGGGGCCCGGCGTGGATTCCGAGATGGCGATCATATTGGCCAGCATGGCCTGGTCAAACCACGGATAACGGTCCGCGATGGAGGATAAGAACGGGATCGTGGCGAGTCCGCCCCCGATGGCAAACAATCCGGTTTTAAAAAACTCATAGATCAGCTGCAAATAGATCATGTCCGCTTCCTTTTAAAAAACACCGCTTCTCTCAAAATCCCCAGCAGCGCCGCGGCAGTCACAACGTACACCGGCGAAAGAAGAAAAACGGCGGACAAAACAAAAGAGACCGCGCAAACCGCCGCGCCGAACCCATCCCGCACGGCGCTTTTGCCCAGCTTAAACACCGTGCTGATGATCAGCGCGGCCACGCCGGCCCGGATCCCGGCCATGGCGTGTTGAACCGCCTCATACTCAGCAAAGCGCCCCAACACGGACGCGACGCATATAATGATCACCAGCGAAGGAAAGATCATCCCCAGGGTCGCGGTTAAGGCGCCCTTGATCCCCCTTTGCTTGTACCCGATAATCGTAGACAGGTTCACGGCAAATATCCCGGGGGTGCATTGCCCGATAGCGTAGTAATTGACCAGCTCCTGTTCATTTGCCCAACCGTTGACATCCGCCACTTCCCGCTGGATCATGGGCAGCATGGCATACCCGCCGCCAAAAGTAAACAGGCCGATTTTGGCGAATGTAAAAAACAATTTTCGGTATCCGGTCATATTTCCTGTCTCCACCACTGATCCAAATTGGCCAGCCGGTTCTGGGCGTCCAGTTCCAGCCGCATTTTGGCCTTGCTGCTTTCCACCAGCAGCCTCACCCGCTCCACAGCCAACGCCTCCAATTGAATCATTTCCTTATATACATTCTCGTCTATCTTCTGTTTGGCGATCTCTGTTTCCTTTATGATCCGCTCCGCCTGCGCCTCTATTTCAGCCTTGCGGTCCGGCTGCCTCGGATTCCGGGCTTTCGGCCCGGCCGCTTCCATTTCCGCTTTATATATCTCCCACTGATCTTCCGCCATATTATGTAAAGCCCGTTTGACCTTATGACTGGGAATGACCTTGCCAAACCAGCGCTTGGCCTCCGCGTAGCGTCCCAGCTTCCCGCTGAGCTCCCCCAGCAGATAATGCAGGGTGTCCCGGTCCATGCCCATTTGCTCAAAAGATTCCTTTTCGTAAGCCAGTTCATATTGATTCAGACTCTGGGTTAAAAAACGGCGTTCCTCCCGGAGATCGCCGGAATAGCGGTACATCCAGGCCATACGTATGCTCAGGCCCGCAACAATCAGGTGCCTCTCCTCAATGATTCTGGCAATCAGCAGGGCGCGCCTGAAAGATTCCCGCGCCATATCCAAATCCCGTTCGCCCCAGAAATTCACGCTTCCCGCGCCGTGCTTGTGCAGCTGCCGCAATTTCGCCTTTTGCGCCTGCTTCAGCGGCCCGAATCCGTCGGTGAAAGCATAGGAACAGTAAGGGCATATCTTCACTTCATAAAACAGTGGATTGACCCCTCTGTAATACGGACAAAAATCCGGATCTTTTCTCATAACCACGATCTTGCTGGTCAGCACCCGTTTGGTTTTGAACGTATCCCCGCAGTTCGGACAATTATATTCCCTGTCATAAAGGCCGTTTGAACGTGTTTCCGCCATTTCCCATCCCCGCGAATCCATATATACAATCCATATTTACCCTGTATATGTTTCTATCATACTATAGATCGCTCACATGCGCAAGGCTTCGATTGGGTTAAGGGAGGACGCCCGCCAGGCGGGATACACGCCGAACACAATGCCCACCACCAGAGAGAATCCGAAGGCGATGCCGATCACCGGCATCGAAATTGCCGTGGTCAGGCTCTCAAACAGCTGTTCCACAGCCATGGACAAACCTATCCCTCCCGCGACGCCGATCAGTCCGCCCGTGGCGCTGATGACGACGGCCTCGATCATGAATTGGGTCAGGATATCCATTTTTTTGGCGCCGATGGCCTTGCGCACGCCGATCTCACGGGTCCGCTCGGTGACGGACACCAGCATGATGTTCATAATGCCGATGCCGCCCACCAGAAGAGAAATCCCCGCGATGCCCCCAATCATAGCGGAAAGCATGGCCGTGGCCTCCGTGACGGTTTCTAACAGCTGGCTTTGATTAAAAATATTATAATAATCGGTATTTTGGTATTTCATGAACAAATCCGTTTCCAGGGTCTCCATGACCGTGTCCACCGCGGCGGCGTCCCTGGCCTGGATGTTGACCTGGCGGATCCCGGTGCTTTGCAGCGCCCGCTGCGCCGTCGAAAAAGGGATCAGTATCCGCGTGTCGGAGGATCCGCCGATGCTGCTGCCCTGGCTTTCAAGGACCCCCACAATCGAATATTCCAGTCCGAATACCCGCAGAGACTCGCCCACGGGCAAAGCGCTGCCAAAAAGCTCCGTGGCCACCTCGGAGCCGATCACCGCCACATGCTCCCGGCTGTCGTCGTCCAGAACGCACAGCCCCCGGCCCGTCTCCACCTTGAGATTGCCGATCTCGTGGTACGCCGCGGTGGATCCTTCCACGGTCACTTGCATCGTTTCGGTTCCGGCCTTAATCAGTGCGCTGCCGTTGACCACCGGCGCGATGTAGAGGATCTCCTCCATATCCGCCCATTTATTGATGTCGTCCAAGGACAGTGTGCCTTGATTGCCCCGCCCCCGGATGTTGACCGTCAGCAAATTGGAGCCCATGCTTTGGAGCCGGTCCGTCACCCCTTTTGTGGCGCCCGCGGCCAAGGATACCAGCACGATGACGGAAGCCACGCCGATGATGACCCCCAGCATGGTCAAAAGGGAGCGCATTTTATTGCCCAAAACCCCGGATATTCCCATCTTAAACGCCTGCAAAACACCCATTTTATCTGCTCCCTTCCTCGTACATGCGCCCGTCCTCTATGCGCACGACCCTGCCCGCCCGGTCGGCCACGCTCTGATCATGAGTAATCAGCACGATGGTGCGGCCTTTGTCATTCAGATCTTGCAAAATCCTGAGAACCTCCTTGCCTGAGGCGCTGTCCAGATTCCCCGTGGGTTCGTCCGCCAGCAGAAGCGGCGGATCCCCCGCCAGCGCCCTGGCGATGGCCGCGCGCTGCTGCTGCCCGCCGGACAACTCCACCGGCTTATGGCGCACCCTGTCCCCCAAGCCCACCTGGGTCAAAGCCTCGACCGCCCGGCGCTTGCGCTCTTCCCTGCCCAGCCCGCGATAAACCAGGGGCAGCTCCACATTTTCCAGGGCGCTTAACTTGGGAAGCAAGTGAAAACTCTGGAACACGAAGCCTATCTTAAAATTACGGACCACCGCCAGCTGGGAGTCGGTCATTGTGCTCACATCCTGGCCGTCCAGATGATAAATCCCCGAAGTGGGCGTATCCAGGCATCCGATCAGATTCATCAGCGTGGATTTGCCGGAGCCAGAAGGCCCGATGATCGCTACAAATTCCCCCTCCGCCACATGGAAGCAAACGTCTGTCAGCGCGTGTACCTGCACTTTGCCTGTATCATATACTTTGTGAATGGATTCCATATTCAGCATGTCCGCGCCCCCCTATCTGGGCTGGGGGGCCGGGCCCGCCGAATCGACGGCGCCTCTGATCATCACGCCGCCGCCGCCTCCCCCTGGCCCCATGCCGCCGAACATCATTTGATTCCCGTTCATGCCGGCGGTAGCGTTGTTGGCCGGAATGATCACGACCGCGCCTTCTTCCAGGCCGGACAGGATTTCCACGAAATTCTCATTGCTGACCCCCACCTCTACGATCACCGCGTTGGCGGGCAAGCGGGACAGGACGTCCGCGCCGGCGCCGTCTCTGCCGCTGGAGGAACCCGCGCCGACCGCGTCCGTATCTGTGCCGGCTTGTGACGCGCCGGCTTGCGGCTCGCCCGATCCAGGAGCGCCGGATCCGTCCGCGCCCGCGCTGTCTTGTCCCGCGCTCACGCTGCCTTGTCCCGCGCCTGCGCCGGGAGCGCTCGATCCGCCCGCGCCCGCGCTGCCTTGTCCCGCGCCCGGGCCGGTCGCGTCCGTACCTGCGCCCGCCTGCGTCTCACCCGCGCCGGGTTCGCCCGCAGCCGTTCGCGGCGCGCCCGAACCGTCTGGGCCGGCGGCGCCGGGTTCACCCCCGCCTGCGCCAGCCCGTCCCCGTCCCGCGCCCGATCCGCCCTCGGCGCCCGTGCCCGTCCCGGCCGCGTCTCCGCCCGCGCCGTTCGCCGCCGGAGGCGCCTGCCGGCCCGTCCCGGCCGAAGCCGGGTTTTGCCCCGCCCCGGCGGCGCCTTCACTGAGCAGCACATACCGCACATTCCTGAAGCTCTGCACCGCCGAAACCGGCAAGAGCAGCGTATCCTCCTTCATGGCCGTGATGATCTCCATATCACAGTTCATTCCCAACTTCAAGCCTTCCCAGTCCGCGACCTCCACAATCACCCAATAATACGTCACGCCGCCGGAGGACTGCCCCTCGGACGCCACCTGAGTCACGACCCCCACGTATGTTCTGCCCGTCACCGCGTCCGCCGTCACCTGAACCTCCTGGCCGATACGCACCTTATCTATGTCCAATTCATCCAGCTGGAACGCGATCTGAATCCGGGACGAATCCACCACCTTGCCAAACACCTGATTCTTCGTTACCTGATCCCCCGTCTGAACCAGAGGCGCCACCTGGCCGTTCAGATCCATGGAAGCGTAATAATACCCCTCGAAGGGCGCCACGAGGGACTCATTCTGATTGATGTCCGTCAGCGCCTCCTGGATACTGGCTTCTTTTTCCAATATTTGGGCGGAAAGCGCCTGACTGTCGATGCTGTACAAAAGCGTTCCGCTTGCCACCACATCGCCCTCGCTCACATAAATATCCGTCAGGGTTCCCTCCGCCGTGGCCTTCACATCCTGGGGCGCCTCGGCGGTGAACAGCCCCGCCAGAGCCGCGTCCTCACCGGCGCCCGGCCCCGTCACCCGGGCCAGAATCTCGCCTTCCAGACTCTGGACGCCGCCGAGACTCACCGTGTACAGCCAAAAATCCTGTCCGTTCAGATTGGAGCGCCTGGGCGTCTCCACGATCCGGGCCGACACACTGCCCGTGTAATCCACCATGTCCAGCTGCAGCGTATCGCCCGCCTGCCATGTCTGTCCCTCGTCCGTCACCTGAAGGGATCCTTTGTTGATGTCCACCACCGACAAAATCACAGTTCCGTTAGACACCTTCTGCCCCTTGAGGACATTCACGCTGACCACGCGCCCGTCGAATCCCAGCCTGTAATTCAGCTCCGCCTGTCTTTCCTTCAATTGGCCCAATTCATTGGAATACTGATCCAGCCGCAGATCCTTATTTTTGATCTCCGGGCAATCCACCTGGAACAGCAGCTGAGACGCGCCCACCAGCTCGCCGTCCCTCACATTCACCAGTTCAACCGTGGCGTCCCCCGGCGCTTTGATCACATACTCCCTGGCCGACGCCACAGGCCCGCTTCCCTCCACGCTGGAATAAATAGAGCCTCTGGTCACGGCCGCGGTTATTTCCTGAGTCTGGGCCGACGCCGCGACCCCCCTGGGCATGAATTTCCAGGCCGCCGCTCCCGCGGCAATGATCAGCGCCAAAAAGATGATCATTTTCTTATGCTTTCCCAACCATTTCATGCAGGCACACTCCTTCGCAATCAGTTCACAACAACAATTCCAGTATAACGCCCGCGTGTGTCAGGATTGTGAAAATCCGCTGTCCGTTCCATGATTTTTCCGATACGTTACCACCCCGTCATATCATTTCTGCGTGTCCGTCGCGGCGGGGGACGCGGGCAGGTTCGCGTATTGTATGTCCGCCTCTTCGATGACCTCTGTCAGGAACGCCTCAAATACGGCCTGTTTCCGTTCCGCCAGCAGGTTGCCTTCGATCTCGCTCCGGACCTCTTCCAAATCCCTGCGGCGCGCGGCTGTTTTGTTCTCCAAAAGGATCACGTGATACCCAAATTCGCTCTGAACCGGCGCCTTTGTGTACTCGCCCGGCTCACTCAAGGCAAAGGCCGCGTCCTTATAGGGCTGCACATAGGGCCCGTCCGCGTCAAACTCGGGAATGTCCCCGCCGTTATCTTTGGCGCTGGCGTCGCTCGACCTAGTCCTCGCCAATTCCGCGAAGTCGGAGCCTTCGTCCAGTTCCCGGATGATCTCCTGGGCTTCCTCTTCCGTATCCACCACGATGTTCCTGGTTTTGACCGTCTGATTCACCACAAACAGATCCGAGTTTTCTTCATAATAATTCCGGATCAGCGCCTCATCCACGGTCACGTCCTGGGTGATTTGTGTATACAAAGCCTGGAGCGTCATATTGTTCTCGAAATAAGTCCTTAAACTTTTTTCCGTAAAACCCTTCTGCTTCAAATCCGCCCTGAACAGCTCCATATCCGGTTTCCCGCCGGTGTCGGCAAACTGCTGCCTGTAATTATCAAACTCAGCGTCTACAGCCGCCTGGGATACCGCGACGCCGTCGGTTTTGGCCCGCTGGAGCAGCGCGACCTGCTCCATATAACCCTGGATATAATTGACCCGATACTGCTCAAACATGTCCAGATATTGATTTTTGCCTTCCTCGCCGCCCCAGAACTGCAAGTACCATTCGTCAAACTCCTTCTCATACACATTGACTCCGTTCACAGTGCCCAGCAGCGTCCCGGAAGTCAAACCGCAGCCCGCCGCCGTCACCCAGAACAGAACCATCAGGCCCAATAAGCCGCGCCCTATTTGCCGTTTCATTCGCATATCCATCCCCTTTCAAACACTCTCGTTGGCAAGCGCCGATATCTCCGATACCAATTCCCCCAGGAAATCCAGCGTCCGCTCCTTCTCCATCCGCATCAGATCCAGCTCAATCTCCAGGCCCGCCGCCGCGTTGAAACTCACCTGGCGCCGGTATTTGCGAACCAGGTCCATCAGCTGATTGCCCTTCAGCAGATGATCGTCCCGCATCTTCAGCTTAATGCGGTTCTGATCCTGGGCGATGGCGGCAATCCTGGCCTTCTTCGCGACGACTTTGACGGCGGCGATGCGCAGGAGATTCTCCAGCGGCTCCGGGGGATCCCCGAATCGATCCGTCATTTCCTCCCTCAGCGCGTCCACGCCCTCCGGATCCGAGAGCAAGTTGATGCGCTGGTAGAAGTCGATCTTGGTGCCCTCATCCTCAATATAATTCCCGGGGATATACGCTTTCAGCTGAACCTCCACACACAGAGGATCCTCCGCGGTCACCGGCTCCCCCTTGCGCTCCCGGATGGCCTCCTCCAGCATATTGCAATACAGGTCAAAGCCCACCGCCGCGATCTGCCCGCTCTGCTCGGGCCCCAGCAGATTCCCCGCGCCGCGGATCTCCAGATCCTTCATGGCAATCTTGAACCCGGCCCCCAATTCCGTGAACTGCCGTATGGCATAGAGCCTTTTTTCCGCCACCTCCGACAAAACCTTATCCTTGGTATACGTCAGATACGCGTAAGCCACCCGGTTCGAGCGCCCGACCCGGCCCCTGAGCTGGTACAGCTGAGCCAGCCCCAGCCGGTCCGCGTTGTCCACGATCAAGGTGTTGGCGTTGGCCACATCCAATCCGGACTCCACGATGGTGGTGCAGACCAGCACGTCCACATCCCCTTCCATGAAGGCCAGCATGACCCGCTCCAGCTGAATCTCGTTCATGCGCCCGTGAGCCGACACCACCCGGGCCTCGGGCAAAAGCGTCTGGAGCTCCCCCGCGGTGATGTCGATGTCCTCAATCCGGTTATGCACATAATACACCTGCCCGCCTCTGGCCAGCTCCCGGCGCACCGCTTCCCGCACCATCGGTATGGAATGCTCCACCACGAACGTCTGCACCGGATACCGGTCCTCCGGAGGCGTCTCAATCACGCTCATATCCCGAAGCCCCGTCAAAGACATGTGCAATGTCCTCGGAATAGGCGTGGCGGTCAGAGTCAGCACATCCACAGACTCGCGCATCTGTTTGATCCGCTCCTTGTGGGTCACCCCGAACCGCTGCTCCTCATCCACCACCAGAAGCCCCAGATCCTTGAACTCCACATCCTTGGAGAGCAGACGGTGTGTGCCGATCACAATATCCACCCGGCCGCTTTTGATGTCGCATAAGATCTGTTTCTGCTCCTTAGGCGTCTTGAACCGGTTCAGCACATTCACATTCATGGCAAAACCCTCGAAACGTTCCCTGAAGGTGTTATAATGCTGCTGCGCCAATACGGTGGTTGGAACCAGCACAGCCACCTGCTTGCCGCTGCTGACCGCTTTGAACGCCGCCCGCATCGCCACTTCCGTCTTGCCGTAACCCACATCGCCGCAGAGCAGCCGGTCCATGACCTTGGGTTTTTCCATGTCTATTTTGACCTCCTGAATGGAGCGCAGCTGATCCCGGGTCTCCTCATAAGGAAAAACCTCCTCGAAATCCTTCTGCCAGGGCGTGTCTTCCATAAAGGCAAATCCCTGAATGGATTCCCTGACCGCGTACAGCGCCAGCAGATCCTCGGCCAAATCCTGAACCGCTTTTTTTACCTTGTTCCGGGTCCGGTTCCAGTCGCTGCCGCCCAGTTTGGACAGCTTGGCGGCCCCGCTTTCCTGCCCGCCGTATTTCTGGAGCAGGGAAGCCTGATCCGTCGGCACATACAGCCGGTCCTCCCCCTGATACCGTATCACCAGGTAGTCCCGCACCGCGTCCCCCACCGTCAGGTTCTCAATGCCCTGGTAGCGCCCGATCCCGTGGCTCACATGCACGACATAATCCCCAGGCTTGAGATCCTCCAGCATCAAGACCCGCTTGCCCTCCTCGAAGAGCTTCTTGGGCGCGCGCTTCTTGGGCTGATGGAAGATCTCCGCCTCAGACAAGACCACCAGCTTCCAATTAGGGAACTCGAATCCCCCCGTCAACTTGCCCAGCACCATCGCCGTCTGACGCGACTGCAGCTGAAAGGACGCGTTCTGGAAAAAAACCTCTATGCCCATATCCCGCAGCGAGTCCTGGAGCCGCTCCCCCCGTTCCCTGGAATTAATCACGATCAGAACCCCATAACCCAGCCGCCGCCATTCCTTCAATTCGTCCGACAGGATTTGGGTTTTGCCCATGGTGGAGGCGACGGTTTTGGCGGTAACGCCCAGCAAGCTCATACCCTTCATCCAGCTGGGAACCTTCGGCAGCAGCGAAAAAGCCAACAGCCGGCACTGGCCAAAAATCTTCGTCCACTCGTCAAAGCCGATATAGTTCTCCGCCTGTCCCGGCAAAACCTGACCCTTCTCCAGCAGGCCGACAAATATCTCATGGGTCTCCCGTTCTCTCAGCGCGGCGGCCTCCGCCTGCCGGCCGTGTTCGTCCAGAATGACCAGAGGGTCCCGTTTGAAATAGGACAGCAGCGTGTATTTCTTCTGGAAAAAATAGGGCGCCAGCTGTTCATGCCCGGGGAAGTAGCTGCCCTCCGCCAAGAACTCCTGAATCTGGCGGGACCGCTCGATGAGGGAGCGGTTGGCGCTCCGGTACTTCTTCCCCTCCGCCTCCAGCCTTTGAATGGCCTGCTCCTTTAAGGAAACGTCCATAAAAAACTCAGCGGCGGGAGACAGGGTGATCTCCCGGAGTTTCTCGGTGGACCGCTGGGTCTCGGCGGAAAAAAACCGGATGGAATCCACTTCATCGTCAAAAAACTCCAGGCGCCAGGGCGCCGGGGCCACCGGGCAGAACACATCCAAGATACCGCCTCTCACGGCGAACTGGCCTTTCTCCTCCACCCGGTCCACACGCTCATATCCCAGCTCAACCAAACGGGAAATCAGCAGATCCAACTGAATCCGCCCCCCGACCTTCAACTCCAAAAAGCCGCTGTAAAAGGACGCCGGCTCCATCAGAACCTGGGACAGGGCGTCCAAAGTGGTCACCACCACCACGGGCCCCGGCTCCGTCAGCAAAGCCCACAGCACCTCCATACGTTTGTGCCGGGTCTCTTTGCTCTGGGCGATGACCTCAAAGGGCAAAATGTCCAGGCTTGGGAAATAATTCACATAGAAACGGGACTCTTCCTCCCGGGTACTCAGCCAGAAGTTGAGATCATCAAAGAATTCCCGTCCCCTTTGTTCCGTCTCCGCCACGTACAGCAGACTCTGATTCAAATCCCAAACCATGGAAGCGGCCAAAAAGCCCTTCTGTGCGCCGGTGACCCCATAAATCAAATTCGATTTCTTCTGTTTTATCTGATCCAGTATATAGGCATACTCATGGTTGAGTTTCACGTATTGCCCCAGGGACTCCATCCCCATGTTTCTTTATCTCTCCCTCCGCCGCCGTCAAGCCGTTATAGTGGTTCATAGCGGCCGCGCAGCCGTTTTCGCTCCAGAATTTCAACGCCTCCGCCGCTATGCGCAAAGTTTGTTCCAATGGTGAAAGTTCCTCCCCCGTAAAATTCGATAACACATAAACCTCCGGCTTCATGAAGTCAGCCGGCCGGCCGACGCCGATTTTCAGCCGGTCATATTCCTGACTGGCCAGGTGTTCCGTAACGGACTTCAGCCCGTTATGCCCGCCCGCGCCGCCATCCGCCTTAAAGCGCAGCCTTCCAAGGGGCAAATCCATATCATCATGAACCACAACCAGATCATCCAGCCGGTCATGATAAAAATGAATCAGCCCCATCACGCTTTTCCCACTGAGATTCATAAAAGTCTGCGGCTTGGCCAGAAGCAGTTTCTGATCCCGGTAAGCCCCCTGTCCGATCAGCGCGTCGGCTTTCTTCTGATCCACGGAGACGCCCAATTCCTTTGCCAGCAGGTCAAGAACCATAAAGCCCACATTATGCCGGTTCTTGCTGTAACGCGCCCCCGGATTGCCCAAGCCGACAATCAATTTCACCCGTTTTTACCTCCGTCTTCGCCGTATCGGCCCCCGGCCGTCATTCCGAATTTGGAAATCCGCGTCTGTCAAAGGCGGGCGGCAGGATGCCGCCCCTACAGACGCGTCACTCCCGGTACCGTAGGGGCGGCATTCTGCCGCCCGGGCCCGTCCGGAAACAACAAAAATCGCATCGTCAACACAACATGGAAACGCACCCTAAATATTACCAGGCTTGAATGTCCCCCATCGTGCCGGTTTTGTCCGTCCCCCGTCATTCCGGCTTTACGCCGGAATCCAGGTTCCTTGGCTTATCATTTTTGGATTCCGGGACAAGCCCGGAATGACAAGAGGAACCGGAATGACGGAAGAAATGGGCAGCTTATATAAACAGCTGGCTCAGCGACACATCCTCGTGAATCCGGATGATGGCTTCGCCGATTAGGCTGGCTGTGGACAGCACATGGATTTTGTCGATTTTTTTGCTGGGACTCAGGGGGATGGTATCGGTCATGACCACCTCGGTGATCACCGATTTCTTGATCCGGTCGATGGCCGGGCCGGACAGAACCCCGTGGATGCCGCAGACGTAGATCTCCTTCGCCCCGTTTTTCATCAGGGCTTTGGCGCCTAAAGTAATGGTCCCCGCCGTATCGACGATATCGTCCAGCATAATGGCGGTTTTGCCATCCACATTGCCTATGATGTGCATGACCTCGGCCACATTGGGCTTCGGGCGGCGTTTATCGATAATGGCCAAAGGCAGATGAAGGCGTTCCGCCATAACCCGGGCGCGGGACACACCGCCTATATCCGGAGAAACCACGATGGCTTCCTTGAAATTTTTCTTTTTTATATAATCGGACAGAAGCGGCACCCCTGTGAGATGATCCACCGGAACATCAAAGAAGCCCTGGATTTGGCCGGCGTGCAGGTCGAAGGTCACGACGCGGTTGGCGCCCGCCTTGGTGATTAAATTGGCGACCAGCCGGGCGGTGATGGGCTCCCGTGATTTGGTCTTGCGGTCCTGGCGGGCATATCCGTAATAGGGCATCACCGCGGTGATCCTGCTCGCGGAGGCCCGGCGCAGGCAGTCGATCATGATCAGAAGCTCCATAATATGATCATTGACCGGGGTACACGTGGGCTGAATCACATAGCAATCCGCCCCCCGGACGCTTTCGGCGATGCTCAGTCCGATCTCCTTATCCGAAAAAGACTTCACAACCGCCTTCGAAACCTCCATCCCCAAATAATCCGCGATGTCCTCGGCAAGGGCAGGGTTCGCGTTCCCCGTAAAAACCTGGATGTTTCTATAGTTTGACATGGGTCAATTCAGTCCTTTCAGTCCTTCCCGTTTTGATGCCAATGTTCGATGATTTTTTGTTTCCCCCGGGCGACAGCCAGGGATCCGGGCGGCACATCCTTGGTGATGGTGGAACCGGCGCCCACATAGGCGCCCTTGCCCACGCGCACCGGCGCCACAAAATTGCTGTTGCTTCCAATAAAGCTGTCGTCCTCAAACACTGTGGCGTGTTTGTCTTTGCCGTCATAGTTGCAGGTAATGGTTCCCGCGCCCACGTTCACCCTACTGCCCACGGTGCTGTCTCCCACATAGCTGAGATGCGGGATCTTCGCCCCGGCCGCGACTGTCGTCTTTTTTAACTCAACAAAATCGCCTATTTTGACATAGTCCGACAAAACCGTTTCCGGACGGATGTAACTGTAAGGCCCAATGACGCAGTGTCCGCCCACCTCAGATTCCATTATGGCGGCCTGAGTGACCACCGTATCGTCTCCCAGCCTGCTGCCGCTCATCCTCACCCAGGGCCCGATTTGACAGCGCCTGCCGATGACGCATCTCCCGGACAGGATCACGCCGGGTTCCAGAACCGTGTCGCTTCCGATGGATACGCCATCGTCGATATAGGTGCTTTCCGGATCCCGGATGGTGACCCCTTCCAGCATATGGCGGCGCAAAATCCGCCGGCGCATCCGGGCTTCGGCCTCAGCCAGCTGGGCCCGGTCGTTGACGCCCATGGCCTCGCCGGGATCCGCCAAAACCAAGCTCTCGGTCCTCAGTCCCCGGCCCACCAGGTATCGGATCAGATCCGTCAGATAATACTCTCCCTGAGCGTTGGCAGGTTTCAGCGACGCCAGCCCTTCCTTTAAATAACGCAAATCGAAGCAGTACGCGCCTGTGTTGATCTCGCGTATCTGCTTGATTTGGGGGGTTGCGTCTCTTTCCTCCACAATATCTATAATTGGCGGATTCTCTCCGCGGCCTTCGCGTATTACGCGGCCATATCCAAAGGGATCCATCAGCCGCGCGGTCAGCAATGTGGCCGCCGCCCCGGCTTCGCGGTGAGCATATCGCAAATCCCGCAGGGTCTCGCCCCTGATCAGGGGCGTGTCTCCGCACAAGACCAGACAGTCTCCCTCCTCGTACGCCTCCAGCGCGGGCAGCGCCTGAATCAGAGCGTGGCCCGTGCCCAGGGGCTCAAGCTGCGGTACGGACTCGGAGCGCCCCCGGATGATCTCTTGGACGCGCCCGGCCTCATGTCCCAGCACCGTAATGATCCGCTCCGTCTTCGCCTCCTCCAAAGCATCCACTACATACAGCAGCATGGGTTTGCCGCAAACCGGATGAAGCATCTTTGGGACGTCCGATTTCATGCGGGTACCCATTCCGGCAGCCAAAACCACCGCAACTGATTTATCCATATTTTCCCTTTTCTCCTTTTTGACTTCCGCTACAAATATATTTATATCACATCCTCCGGCCAGAGTCACCTTTTTTTGAAAAAAAACACTCGGGCCGGAATGACGGTGGAACGAGGAACTCGCGTCAATCAAGGGCGGGCGGCAGAATGCCGCCCCTACAAATACATCGCCCCGGCGCCATAGGGCGGCATTCTGTCACCCGCGTTTCCGGACGGTCTGGCGCGGCAAAATGCCGCCCCTACAGTCGCGGCGTTTCCGATACCGTAGGGGCGGCATTCTGCCGCCCGTGTTCTTGCCGAAATTTCAGAACTTTAGGAACTGTGCGGCGAACCTGGCCGGCCGCGCGGCGTTTCTCACCCCTTATGATTCAAATGGCTTCCTGATACGCTTCCAGCACCGCGTCCTGCAACAAGCTCCTGGCCTCCGTGGAAATGGGATGCGCAATATCCCTGTAGATTCCCTCGGTGGTCCGGCGGCTCGGCATGGCCACAAACAAACCGCTGTTGCCTTCCACAACCTTGACGTCGTGAATGACGAAAGCATGGTCAAATGTGACCGATACGACGGCTTTCATCTTCCCCTCCTGGTTAATTCTCCGGATCTTGACATCTGTCACCTGCATCTGAATCCCGCCTTTGCTTGGAGGTTTGGCCTCCATTATTTTGTTTTCATGTTACTGTATTCGACGGATTCCAGATTATTCCTGCTATGGAATTCAATTATTTTTCTTTTTTTCTATTTTATGGATCATTCTTCCCCTTCGATATCCTCTATCGGATTCTCCTCAACAGACGCCTCCCCCAGATAAATCATGCTCCGGTTCAAATCCTCCTCCGTCAGGCTGCGCGTCAGAAGGACGGTCCAGCCCTCCGCCCGTTTCATGTGCGAGGCCAGCATCCGGGCCTGCTCCTCCTCCCGGGCAAAAGCGGCCAAAGTAGGGCCGCTGCCGGCCATCAAAACGGCCTCCGCGCCCATCCTGCGAAAATCCCTCCCCCATTGCGCCAGATAGGGATAAATCTTGAAAACCGGATATTCCAGCGCGTTGCCCATGGCGCGGTATATTTCCCCCAGATCCTGGTTTTCCAGTCCGAGGATCATATTCCGGGCGTTGGGATGGGTTGCCAGCGCGGCGTTCATTTGATCATAATGAAGGTATATCTCAGCGGTGGACAAAGCAAAAGAGGGTTTGGCCAGCACCATCCACAGCATGGGCCCGGGATCGACGGGGGTCAGGATCTCTCCGCGCCCTTCGCCTAAAGCGGCCAGCGGATAAAGGCAGAAGGCCACATCCGAACCCAGCTCCGAGGCGAACGCCTCTAAGGTTTCCCTGGACAGCCCCAATTCATAAAGCAAATTCAAGCCGGTCAAGGCCGCCGCCGCGTCGGCGCTGCCGCCCGCCAGGCCGGCCATCACCGGGATTTTTTTGATGATCCGTATGTGTACCCCCGAAATTTGGGGGAATTTCTCCATCATAAGCAGCGCGGCGTCGTAAGCCAGATTCCCCGGGCCCTGGGGCAGATCCTTCCGGTCCGCCTCAAGCGTCAGCCCTTCTTCTTTTTTTTCCAAAGAGATCAGGTCGAACAAATGGATCCCGCGAAACACCGTGGACAGCCGGTGATACCCGTCGGGGCGCCGGTCCTGCACATCCAGGGTCAGATTGATTTTACCAAAGGCTTTTAAGATGATTTTTTTCATGCCGCTCTCGCTCCGCCTTATTGAGGAACCGTTTCCTCAGCCGTATGGATTTGGGGGTGATCTCGATCAGCTCGTCGTCCTCGATATATTCCACCGCCTGCTCCAATGACAGGATCCTGGGGGATTTCAGCTTCACCGTTTCCTCTTTTGTGGAAGACCGCACGTTGCTGGCGGCTTTTTCCTTGCACACGTTGACCACCAGATCCTGCTCCCGGCTGTTTTCCCCCACGATCATGCCTTCGTATACCTCCACGCCGGCCTGCACAAAGAGGGTGCCGCGCTCCTCCACATTCAGCAGCCCGTAATTATGGGTCACGCCGGTCTCCCAGGCGACCAGCACGCCGTTTTTGCGCCTGCTGATTTCTCCCCGCCAGGGTTTGTAGCTGTCAAACACATGGCTCATGATCCCGTACCCCCGCGTATCCGTCAGGAACTCGGTGCGGAATCCCACCAGGCTCCGGGCGGGGATGCTGTATTCCAGGCGCACCCATCCGGACTGGGTGACCATGTTGAGCATTTCCCCTTTGCGGGCGCCCAGTTTCTCCATGATGGACCCTACGTTCTCTTCCGGGAAGTCCGCCACCAGGTATTCAAAGGGTTCGCATTTTTCCCCGTCTATATCTTTAAAAATAACCCGCGGCTTTGAGACTTGAAACTCCAGGCCCTCCCGCCTCATGGTTTCGATGAGGATGGCCAAATGCAGTTCTCCCCGGCCGCTGACAAGGAATATCTCCGGCCTGTCGGTGGCCTCCACTCTCAACGAAACGTCGGTCTCCGTCTCCCGCAGAAGCCGGGCCTCCAGCTTCCTGGCCGTGACCGGATCCCCCTCCCGCCCGGCAAAGGGCGAATCGTTCACCACGAAGCTCATTTGCAGCGTGGGTTCGTCGATGGTCAGCAAGGGCAGCGGCTCCGGATGTTCCGGGTCGCACAGGGTTTCGCCCACGCTGATTTTGTTGATGCCGGCCACGCCCACAATGTCCCCCGCTTTGGCCTCTTGGATCTCCTCCCGCCGCAGGCCCTTGAAGCCGAACAATTTCGTCACCCGTATGTCTTCCAGGCTCCCGTCCCGTTTGACCACCGCCGCCCGGCTCCCGGAGACGATCCGCCCGCGCCGGATGCGGCCGATGCCCACGCGGCCGATGTAGTCGTTATAATCCAATAAAGTCACCTGGAACTGCAATGGCTCCGCGTCGCTTCCTTCCGGACAGGGGATGTACCGAATGATGCTCTCGAACAAAGGTCCCATATCCGTGCCCGACGCCTCGGAATCCATAGACGCCCAGCCCTCAAAAGCGGAAGTGAACACCACCGGGAAATCCAGGTCGTCCTCGCCGGCGCCCAAATCGATCAGCAGATCCAGCACCTCGTCCATAACCTCCGCGGGCCTGGCGTTGTCCCGATCCATTTTGTTGATCACCACAACGGGACGGAGCCCCACCTCCAGCGCTTTCCGCAAGACGAACCTGGTTTGGGGCATGCAGCCTTCAAAGGCGTCCACCACCAACAGCACGCCGTCCACCATTTTCAAAATACGCTCCACCTCGCCGCCGAAATCGGCGTGTCCGGGGGTGTCCACAATATTGATGATATATCCTTTATACTCAATGGCTGTGTTTTTCGCCAAAATGGTGATGCCCTTCTCCCGTTCCAAATCCCCGGAGTCCATCACGCGTTCTTCCATGTGCCCATGAGACTGGATGCTCCCTGATTGAGACAGCAGCTTGTCCACCAAAGTGGTCTTGCCGTGATCCACATGGGCGATGATGGCGATATTTCGCATTTCTTCCCTAGACACAAAAATCCTCCTGTATTCCTCTATTCCTGTATTCCCGCTCCGGCCAAATCCCATACCGCGCGGCGCGATTTTTATTGTATTACGTCCGCATAAAAAAGGCAAGACAAAAAAAAGCCGGCTGGACGAAACCCAGCCGGCTGCTTTTTCTATGTTTTTTCTGTTTTCCCCTGTTTTTTTCCGTCCAAACCTACATATCCTCAGCCGTGGCGTCTTCACCTTCGGTATCCGCGGCGTCCGCTATGGCGCCCTCGCCCTCAATGATGATGTCCTCGGAAAGCTTACCCCCCCCTAAATCTGTCAGTTGAAACGTCCATGATCCCTTAACGGAGTATGTAAGCCCTTCTTCAAAGAATATCTCGCAGCCATTATACCCGCTCAGCACATCCAGGGATTCCACCCGATGAACCTCATTCATGGCGAATACGGCTTTGGGGATTTCAAAACCAATCTGGTCTGTCACATCGCGGCCATGATCATACGCCCTGAATTTAAGAACAATAACCGGTTTCGTGAGTCCTTGATTCTCCGCGTTGAACGAAAACTTAACCGTGATCGAATCATTGACGACTTTGACTTCAGACTGGGACATCATATCCTCGGAAACCATGCCCAACGGAGTTTCGTCTTCCGCGATCTCTATGACTTGTCTGCCCATCCGCATTGATAAAATCTTGCCCAGGGACGTCCACTGATCCGTGACTGTCATAACGCTGACTACAATCAACAAGGCAAACGTTAGAAGGATAATCGCCGCGTATTTCGTTTCTTTTTTCATTTTCGCCATCTCTTTTCGTCAGCAATTCATTTATCTTACCTGTTATAGAAGTTCGAAAAATATATCCGCTTTTAGTGGGTCCCAAAAAAATATTACCGTTTTTTCTCCTATTTTGTTTGACAATTCTCAATGATCACTCCATGCCGCGTTCCACAGTTATCACTTGACAGCTCTTGTTCCCGAGCCTATAATGAAATCGCCAGGGAGGAACGGCAGGTAATATCACGACGTATGTGATGGCGCTTGCCGTTTCCCCATTTCCGCGCCGATCGCAAGCGGTCATGATTCCGGAGGTGGAATGATGCGAAAAAATTTTGTGGCTGCCATTTTAATGACTCTGGCCATTGCGCTGGCCCCATTTATCGCAAGATGTATTCATAAGGACGCGTCCGTCACAGACGAACGGCCAAACGCCGCCGCCGCGGACGCGGCATTCACGATACCGTAAGGGCGGCGTCCTGCCGCCCGGGACCGAATATCTCAGGATTCGTTAAATAATAAGATGTGATAGTTTCACGCCGCAATTTCGTCGTCGGACAAGGCGGAGGAAGGAGGCATACCCGCAGTGGTATGGCGACTGACGACAACGCAGTCCGGCGGCGAAAGGGCAAG
>JAISDM010000222.1 GCA_031264885.1 Peptococcaceae bacterium
GAGCGGTTGGACGCGTTGATTCTGAATGTCACGCGATCCATGACCGCTCTAAAAGGGGAGGCTGCGACAATGTCGGATCGGGAAAAATTCGAGGGGTTCAAGCAATCGCTCATGGATGAAAACGAGCGGAAGTACGGGGCGGAAGTCCGGGAAAGGTACGGTAATCGGGCCGTGGAGGAGTCCAACGCGAAGGTCAAAGGCTTAACCCGGGAACAGTACGATGAAGGGGAGCGGCTGCGTCTTGAGTTTGAGCAAGCGTTAAAGGCCGCGTTTGACACGGGGGACCCTGCCGGGGCGCCGGCGCGGGAAGCATGTGATTTGCACAGGCGGTGGCTGTGTCTCTACTATCCCGAATACAGCCGGGAATATCACATGGGATTAGGCGAGATGTACGCCGCCGACGAGCGATTCAAGGCCCATTATGACCGGATCGCGCCCGGCGCCGCAGAGTTCCTGCGCGACGCGATTTGCGTCTATTGCAACGGCGCCGCCCTTTAGAAATCCGGCGACAGGGAACGGATGCGCACAATTGTACAGGTGTACAGGCCGAATTTTTATCGTTTTCGCACGGGGACGGGCGGCAGAATGCCGCCCCTACGGCGCTACGAATGATGTACATGTAGGGGCGGCATCCTGCCGCCCGTCTCTGATATGCGCCGGAACCCCAAATTGCGAATGCCGCCCCTGCGGCGCCGCCCTTTAGAAATCCGGCGACGGGGAACGGATGCGCACAATTGAACAGGTGTACAGGCCGAATTTTTATCGTTTGCGGACGGGGACGGGCGGCAGAATGCCGCCCCTACGGCGCTACGAATGATGCACATGTCGGGGCGGCAGCCTGCCGCCCGTCTCCGGTATGCGCCGGAACCCCAAATTGCGAATGCCGGCCTTTGATACGGCGCCCCTACGGTACCGCGAGCGATGCACATGTAGGGGCGGCATTCTGCCGCCTGTCTCCGATAAACGCGCGTCTCCAACCTGCGCCCCGCGAAAATCGCGATAGTTTTTTTCAATAACCGATTCGATATTCCAACGAGTCGAATCGGCGGGGAAATTGTAGGAATATTGAATAATTTATTGACTTTGCCCATGAAATTCATTATAATGAGTTATAAATAATTTCTATAATATAATGAGGAATGAGGAGGGAATCGAATGGCTGATTATCGCAAGATGTGGGAAGATCTGGGCATGGATCTGGAGACGCACGACCTGCTGTGCGAGGCGCTGCCCCAGGCGTTTGGAGACGTGTATCTCTCTCAGACAAACCGGCCCGAGGGCATGAGCTATTACAACTTTGTGGTGTCTGAGATACACGGTGTGCGGCCGGCGGAATTGATTGAGGCGCAGAAAAAGGGCGTCAAGGTGTTTGGGACCTTCTGCCTGTATGTGCCGGACGAGGTGGTGTTCGCGGCCGGCGGCATCGCCACGGGCCTGTGCGGAGGCTCGCAGTTCTGGGTTCCCGCCGGCGAGAAGGTGCTGCCCGCCGCCGTATGTCCGCTCATCAAGGCGTCTGTCGGCGCGCGGCTGAACCGCACATGTCCATTTTTCAGCCTGGCCGACATTTTCATCGGGGAGACCACCTGCGATGGCAAGAAAAAGGCTTGGGAGATACTGAGCCAGGACGCCCCGGTCTACGTAATGGATCTGCCGCAGCAGAAGCGCGCCAAAGACGTGGCCGCCTGGGCGGACGAGATACGCGCGTTCCTCGCCAAGACGGAGGAAGTGACCGGAAACAAAGTGACGGCTGAGAGCCTTGCCGCGGCCATTCAACTGATTAACGGCAAGCGTAAGGCCCTGCGGCGGCTGTACGGCTTCCGCAAGCTGCCGAATCCGCCCATCAGCGGCAAAGACTGTCTGCTGATCTCGCAGATCGCTTTTTATGACGATCCCACACGCTTCACCGAGATGACGAATAAGCTGTGCGACGAACTGGAGCAGCGCGTGAAGGACGGCGTGGGCGTGTACGGGAAAAATGACAAACGCCTCTTGTTTACCGGTACGCCTATGGCCATCCCCAATTGGAAAATGCACCATGTGGCGGAGACGGAGGGCGCGGCGGTGGTGGGCGAAGAAGCCTGCACCGGCATACGCTATTTCGACAACCTGGTCGACGAGAGTCAAACGACCCTGGACGGCATGATCGACGCCCTGGCCCAGCGGTATATGAAGATCAACTGCGCGTGTTTCACGCCGAACAGCGCCCGCGTAGACGACATCAAACGCTATGTGAAGGAATATCACGCCGACGGTGTGGTGGACATCAATTTGAAATTCTGCACCCTGTATGACGTCGAGGGCTACACAGTGGAAAAAGAGCTGAAAGAAGCCGGCATCCCGGTGCTGGGGCTGGAGACCGACTACAACGACGAGGACGCCGCCCAGCTGCGCACCCGGATCGGCGCGTTTCTGGAGATGCTGAAAGCGTAATGGCGCGGAAGATTCTGGACTGGTACATACTGTTTGAAAATCACACGCAATGCCTGCTGCTGGACGGTCTGCTGCGGGAGGCCGGGTTGCGCGCCGCCATCGTTCCGACGCCCCGCGCCCTGAGCAAGAGCTGCGGCGTGGCGCTGGCGCTCCAGGCCGGCGACGAAGACGCCGCGCGCGCGTTGGTTGAGCGCGAAAAGGCGGCTGTCCTGGACTTCGCCTGTATGGAGCGGGACATAGACCCCCGGCGGGACCGCTATTGCTGAGGATCCGGAGTTTCGGGCGGTCCCGGGCGGCAGGATGCCGCCCCTACGGTACCGTGAATGACGCATATGTAGGGGCGGCATTCTGCCGCCCGCCTCTGAACGGACGCAAATTTCCAAACTGCGAATCGCAGCCAACTGAGTCAACTGAACCTGAGTGGAGGAAAGCCTTTGTATCTTGGAATTGATATGGGAAGCACGGCGGCCAAGGCCGTGCTTCTCGCGGCGGACGGGCGGGAGGTGCTCCGCCGCGAGGTGCTGCCCGCCGGCTGGAACAGCGCGGATACCGCGGCGGCCATGCGCGGGAAATTGGAAGCCCTCGGGTATGATCTATCCGCCGCCAAGGTGGTGGCCACCGGGTACGGGCGTGTGTCCATACCCTACGCCGACGCCGCGGTGACCGAGATCAGCTGTCACGGGCGCGGCGTGTCGCGTCTGTTTGGGAGGGATTGCACGGTGCTGGATATCGGCGGGCAGGACACGAAGATCATCAGCCTGAAAAACGGCAAGGTACGGGACTTCCGCATGAACGACAAATGCGCCGCGGGTACGGGGCGTTTCTTGGAGGTCATGGCCAATACCCTCGGCGTCACCCTGGAGGCCCTGTTCGGCCTGGCCGAAAAAGGCGGCGGCGTCCGTATCAGTTCACTGTGTACCGTGTTCGCGGAAAGCGAGATCGTCAGCCTGGCGGGCAGCGGGCGTTCGCGGGAAGACATCGCCTACGGCGTATGCGAGTCCATCGTGGAAAAAGTATCGGCGCTGTGCGGCCGCCATACCGCCGACGATATCTATTTTATATCCGGCGGCCTTTGCGAAAGCGGTTACTTGCGGCGGCGCTTCGCCGAAACGCTGAAGGCGGAGGTGTTCTCCGCGCCGGAAGCGCGGTACGCCGGGGCGCTCGGCGCGGCGATTCTGGCCAGTGAGATGGAAGGTTAACGGAAGGTTAAAATGGAAAGTTCATATGATTTATTTCGATAACAGCGCGACGACACTCATGAAGCCGCCGGGCGTCGCGGAGGCTGTCGCCTATGCCGTAAGCCATTTCGGCAACGCGGGGCGTTCTTTTTATGATCCGGTATTGCTGGCGAACCGTGAAATTTACAGTACCCGTATGGAAATCGCGAAGCTGGCGGGCCTGGACGATCCTTTGCGCGTCGCCTTTACGTCTTCCTCCACGGAGAGCCTGAACTTGGTCATCGGCGGCCTTGTTGAGAGAGGGGACGCCGTGATCACCACGGTAACGGAGCATAATTCCGTGCTGCGCCCCCTGTATCTGAAAGGCTGCGATTTGAGTTTCATCGACTGCGACGATCACGGCGTTCTGCGCGCGGACACCCTTGAAGAGATGCTGAAACCGCCGGCGGGGCGCCCCGCGCGTCCCGCGAATCCCGCGGGACAGGACGCGTCTCACAGAGCGGGACGGAGCGCCAGGTTTTTGATCTGTACACACGGCTCCAACGTGACCGGAAACGTTACGGACGTCCGAAAATTTTATGACGTCTGCAAGGCCAACCGTGTTAAAATGATTTTGGACGTTTCGCAAACGTTCGGCGTCGTCCCCGTCCATGTGGATATGGCGGATATTCTCTGTTTTACCGGTCACAAAGGACTGTTCGGCCCGCAGGGAACGGGCGGCGTGATCGCGAACGGCGCGTTTGATTTTAACATCGTCAAGACGGGCGGCGCGGGCGTTCGCAGCTTCGACAGATTCCAGCCGAGGGATATGCCGGATATCTTCGAGACGGGGACGCTGAACAGCCATGGCATATACGGGCTGCAAAAAGGCGTCCGGTTCATAAACGAAACCGGGATAGACGCCATTCACGCCAAGGAGGCCCGGCTTCTGAAAATGTTTCACGGCGGCGTCAAGGATCTTGAAGGGGTCAAAATTTACGGTGATTTTTCGGAAGAGAACCGGCTGCCTGTTCTGTCGCTCAACATCGCCGGGCTGACTTCGTCGGAACTGGCCGAACGGCTGTGGTCGGGTTACGGCGTCGCGACCCGCGCCGGAAGCCATTGCGCGCCCTTGCTGCATAAACGCCTGGGTACGGTCGATGTGGGCATGGTCCGATTCTCGTTCTCGTATTTCAATACCGAGGACGAGGTCCAAAAGGGCGTTTCCGCGATGGAGGACATCGTTCAGTCTTTGAGACAGGTAAAAAAAGGCAGGTAAAAATGGAGTACATCATCGCTTTTAAAAACACAAATTCCGCGATTAAAGCCGAACAGTGCTTGCTGGAGCAAAAACTGCAAGTCGGCGTGCTGCCGCTGCCGTCGCGCATCAGCGCGGGCTGCGGGATTTGCCTTCGGGTGAATCCGCGTGAAATAAAGCAGGCGCTCAAATTTTTAGCGGACAAAAACATCGGCGAACTCAGCCTTTTTTCAAGGGCGGAGGAAAACGGGCGGTTCACCTATGCCGAGATCAAAGACTGGAGCGTGTTTATGGAACAAAAACTGTATTCGCTGATAGAAAACTGCACAAGCGGCGGCTGCGGGGCGAAAATAAGCCCGGGGGAGCTGTCCGGGCTGTTGACCGGGCTGCCGGTCTTTCACGACGAAAATTTGACGGTCGGATACGATTCCTCCGACGACGCCGGCGTTTACAAAATAAACGATCAGTACGCCTTCGTCACGACGGCGGACTTCTTCCCGCCTATGGTCAACGACCCGGCGGCCTTTGGCCGGATCGCCGCCGCGAACGCCCTGAGCGATATTTACGCCATGGGCGGGAAGCCCGTCACCGCCCTGAACCTTGTTTGCTTTCCGCAGTCGATGGACATGGACATTCTCAGAGAGATACTGGCAGGCGGCGCGGAGAAGGTCATGGAGGCATCCGCCGTTCTGGCGGGCGGACACTCAATATACGACAAGGAGCCGAAATACGGTTTGGCGGTGACCGGCATCGTTGAAAACAGTCGAATCATCCGAAACAACACCCCCGAAACAGGCCACAAGCTGATTTTGACAAAACCCCTGGGCACCGGGATCATCATGGCGGCGTACCGCGGCGAGGCCGCAAGCCTGGAAGCGGTTGGCAAGGCCGTCGCTTCCATGGAAAGGCTCAACAAATACGCGGCCGAAAAAACCTCCGGCTTCAGCGTCAGCGCCTGCACCGATATCACTGGCTTCGGATTATTGGCGCACGCTCTGGAAATGGCGTCGGACAAAGTATCGATTGTGTTTTACCCCAACGAGATCCCCTATTTCGAGGAAGCGCGCCAATACGCCGATGAGTTTCTGATGACCGCCGCGGGGCAGAGGAACCGCAACTACGTCGCGGATCGGGCGGATGTCGGCGGCTTGCCTTTCGCGCTCCAGGAACTGCTGTTTGACCCCCAGACTTCGGGCGGACTGCTCATCTGCGCCGCCCCGGAACAGTCGGAGGATTTGCTGGCGGCCATACAGGCTGACGATCCCGCCGCCAAAATCATCGGGGAGATCGCGCAAAGAGAACGGAACGTTATACTATTTTAAAAAACGGAACAGGAGTGAGCAAAATGAAAACGGTTGATGTCTTAGGAAAACCCTGCCCTATCCCGGTCATTGAGGCGAAAAAAGCCCTGGCGGAGCAGGACGCGGACAGCGTGCTGGTCAAGGTAGACAACATCGTAGCCGTGCAGAATCTTGAAAAAATGGCGAAGGGCTATGGATACGGCTTTGCCTATGCCGAAAGCGCCAAAGATGTCTATGATGTGACGATTCAAAGGAATGGGAAAAAACCGCCGGAAGCAAAGGCCGGAAGCCTCGAATCCGAGGCGCCCCAAAGCGGCGCGCCCTCCGGCGGGCTGGCCGTGGCCGTCGGCCGGGATACGATGGGAGAAGGCGCGGAGGAACTGGGCAAAATACTCATCAAAGGCTTTATCTATTCCCTGACCGCGCTGCCGGCGCCTCCCAGATTTGTTATTTTCTTTAATTCCGGCGCGCGTTTAACGTCTGACGGCGCCAACACCGTCGAGGACCTCAAGAAGCTGGAAGGAATGGGAACAGAGGTTCTCACCTGCGGCACTTGCGTCAACTATTACGGGCTTCAAGATAAGCTGGCGGTCGGCGCCATCACCGATATGTACGGCATCACCGAAAGAATGGCCTCCGCCGGTACGGTGATCAATATTTAAACGGCGGCCAAGACGGGCGGCAGGATGCCGCCCCTATAGACGCATGTATCACTCAGCTGGCCTCCTTTCCGGACATTTGCAGCAGGATGCCGCCTCCAAAGACGCATCATTCACCTGACCCCTCCCTTTCCGGGCATTTGCGGCGTAATGCCGCCTCTACAACGCATCATTCGGATACCGTAGGGGCGGCATTCTGCCGCCCGGACTCATGCGAAAACTATCATATCTTGTCATTCTGGGCTTGTCCCAGAATCCAGGTTCCTTGGTTTATCATTTTTGGATTCCGGGACAAGCCCAGAATGACAGGGTTGTAATTCGCAATTTGGAAATCCGGCGTCTTTTATTCCCCTCCAGGTTGGGACACGGGTTCAGCCAGCGCGTCTTCCGCCGCTTGGCTTCACCACGTGCCCGCCCCATCTCACCCTCCCTTCCACGGCCACTGGACGCGGGCGGGCTCGATGCCCAGGAGGGGAATGGAAAAAGATGGGCGCGTTTTCGGACGGAGACGGGCGGCAGGATGCCGCCCCTACGGATGCATGCATCATTCATCTGACCCTCCCTTTCCGG
>JAISDM010000057.1 GCA_031264885.1 Peptococcaceae bacterium
CCCCGCAGCTCGCCTGCGCAGGTGCCGGACATCAGCTTGCCGCCGGCGCGTTCGATGATGTCTTTGCAGCCCATTTTTACCGCCATGTCGTATACGGGGGGGCTGGTCATGATCCACAGGTCCGTTTTTATTTTTTTGCCGTAGAGCCGCGCCGCGGCTTTTTGGATCTCGACGATGTTGTAATGGGGACAGCCCAGATACACGAATTCCACGTCGGGATCTTTGGCGTAATTGACGATGTCGTAGACCCGGCGCAGATCGCTTCGGGTAATGGTGAGGCGCTCGCGGGGTTTGGCGCCTTTGAAGGCTTCCTCCAGGGACGACGCTTCCGGCGTTATGCCCGGTATGTGATACATGCGCACCTGGCCGCCGGTGTTCAGGGAGGAGTTCATCTTGACCAGCTGGCTGACCGTGGGCCTGCCTATGCCCACGAAGGCGGGCACCTTCATTTCCAGCTTTTCGCTGGCTGCCCAGCCGAACAGATCGTATTCCATGTCGTTTTTGAGGGGGCCGTCTGCGTAATCCACCAGAACCGCCGCTGTGCGGTTTTCGTCCAGGTGCAGGTCGTATTCCGGGATTTTGCCCAGGTAGGCGGAGGCGAAACAGCCGTCGAAATTGCACCGGGCGCCCAGGACGGCGTTCGCCCAGGGGATCGCGGAGCTTTCGCCCCAGGAGCAGTGCTGCCCCGCCGTGGGCCAGTAAGAGCTGGTTAAGTAGTAGTCGCAGGAAAGCGTCGGAACCATGCCCATCAGATACAGGGGCTTGTACTCGTCCAGACGCTGTTTGCAATAGGCGGGATCGGAGCTGGGCCATGTGCCGCAGCCTTCGCAGCCGTCCACAATGAGGCCGGGGTTCGGCTTGTTGGAAAAAGTCGGGACCTTGAATCGCTCCCCCCGCTTGGCGGCGTCGGCGACCTCTTCCATTGTAATGCTGTAGTCGGGGAACCAGTTGATTTTGCCGGGATGGATGTCCGCCGTGCCGTCGATGTCCACCAGCCGCGCCGCGCCGGCCGCCTCCCCGTACCGGATCAGATAATTCATACATTTTTGGGCGAGATAACCCTGCCCGCCGTCCAGGATCTTTTTTTCCTCATCGTTTAAGATCATCCATAAGCCTCCTTGTCGTTGGGTAAAAGTTATATCAGCGCGCCGTCTTTCTTCAGGGTTTGGCGCAGTTTGGCGATGTCGAGCGCCTCGAAGGAAGGGGTTTGGTCCGCGAGAAGCTGGGCGGCGGCGGTTCCGGCCGCCTGGCCTGTCACCGTACACGGACCGAAAACCCGGGCGGAGGCGTTGGCCGCCCGCTCCGAGCTGACGCAGCGGCCGGCTGCCAGCAGGTTCTTGTAGCCGACGGGGATCAGCGCGGAGAAAGGGAGGTCGTAAGCGTCTCCCTCCGCCAGGGGAACCACCTCCGTATGTCTCTCGCCCGCCACGTGGCGCTCCACGGGCCAGGCGCATTTGCCGACGCCGTCGGGCTGGGACCGCCCGTAATACACGTCGTCGTCCGTCAGCCTCCCGACGCCGTCTATGATGCGGGTTTCCCGGATCCCCACAGAGAAGGCGAGATTGCACACCCGGGCGTTCCGGAACGCGGGGAAGGTCTCCCGGATGAACTGGGCCGCGGGCAGGACCTGACTTCTTCCGTCGATCTCCGCCTTTGTCAGGGATTCCACATCCGTTCCGTCCACGGTCAGCCGGGAAAAACCGCAGATGACTTCCGAATCCGACACCGGATTGATGAACATGGAATCCTCCCGCAGGAGATGCGCCTGGGGGTTGTTCTTGGTGGCGTTCCGGATCGCCTCGGCCACTTCCGGCAAGGTGGGAATCCCTTTGGAGCGGTCCACGCCGCTCATGCGGAAGTTGAAAGAGCCGGGCTGGAGCTGGGCGGCGTTTTTGCGGTAGGAGCCGCCGCTGTAATGGACGATGTCGGCGTCGCCGGTGCAGTCTATGACGACGCTTGCGGCGATGCGCTCAATGCCGGATTTGGAGGCCACGGTGACTTCGGTGATTGCGCCGTCCTCAACGGCGGCGCCGACGACCAGGCTGTGCAGCGACGGGCGGACGCCGTATTTCAGGATCAGCTCGTCCAGCACGATGGGCAAAATACAGGGATCGTAGCCGTAGGAGTCGAAGTATCTGGAATGATTGTGGGGCGAGACGCCGCCTTTGTCGTGGGCAAGCTTCCGGATCTCTTCTCCCACGCCCTGTACAACCTGGTAGGTTTGATCGTCCATGGATCTCCGGGCGGAAAACATACCGCAGAAGGATCCGACGATTCCGGATACCAGGGTTCCTCCAAAAAAACCGTTTGAGTCGAGGATGCGCACCGACGCGCCGCTTTTTGCCGCCGACACCGCCGCGCTGACTCCGGCGGGACCGCCGCCCGCCACCAGGACATCCACTTTGTTCCGCAACATAGGCAACCACTCCTTTTGGATCTGTATAAACAAAAGTATAGCCGATATGTTTCATATAATCAATTCAAATGTAAAATCATACAGGGCAAACGCAAACGATGCCTCGGATGTTTCTTCTGATGAGCGCCCCGAATCGCTTACCCGAGGATCAATCTGCCCAGGGGCAGCACAACAATAAGTCCCACCGCGCAGGCTGCGACCATCATAACCAGATTCCACTTCAAGGAATTTTTCACAGTGATGTTGTCGTCGGCGAAGAATAGCGGAGCGGTGGCCGAAGCGGTCGGAACCAGGCAGGAATACGCCGACATGCAGACGATAAGGATGGTAACGGCAGTAGGGCTGATGTTCGTATTTGCCAACATGGGGATGCCCAAATTGAAAAACAGCAGCATGGTCACCATATCGGAGATAAAGCTAGTCACAATCAGACAGCCCAGAACAATGAGGATTACAATAGCCATCGGCGATAAACTTCTGGTAATTGGCGCGAGAATATTGCTAA
>JAISDM010000097.1 GCA_031264885.1 Peptococcaceae bacterium
GTCATTCCGGGCTTGTCCCGGAATCCAGGTTCCTTGGTTTATCATTTTTGGATTCCGGGACAAGCCCGGAATGACGGACGGGGGATAGACAAGCCCGGCAATATTTAGGGCGCGTATCGGACGGTCTGGCCCGCGCCAGGGATGCCCGTCCGATACCCGGTTATCATGCCGTTCAACAACGGGCGGCAGAATGCCGCCCCTACGGGCGCCGTGGATGGCCATCCTGCCCGCCCCTGCGGCGCCGTGGATGGCCATCCTGCCGCCCGGCTCCGGCGTTTTATTCCGGAATGTCTACCGCGTATTTCTTCCTGGGGGTATAATGCGTGTGCAGCAATTTATGGGATTTCTCGCCCAGGGGCTTCTCCAGATAGGTTTCATACAGCTTCTGAATGGCGGGATTTACGTGGGATTTGCGCATGGGCATATCCTTATCCTCATTGTAAATCGCCCTCGCCCTCAGCTTCCGGTAATCCTCGGACAGCCTCATCCGCGCCGGCCCGGACACCAGCGGCTGCCCGCCCCCGCCGACGCAGCCGCCCGGGCACGCCATCACTTCGATGAAGTGATACTGCTTCCGCCCCGATTTGACCGCTTCCATCAGCTTGTGCGCGTTGGCCAGGCCGTGAGCCACCGCCACATTCACCGTCAGCTCAGGCGTCAGAGGCACAGAGGCTTCCTTGATCCCCTCCAGGCCGCGCACCGCCGTAAAGTCCAGATTCTCCAGGGTTTTGCCCGTCACGACCTCATAGACGGTTCGCAGCGCCGCTTCCATCACGCCGCCTGTGGCGCCAAAGATCAGGCCGGCGCCGCTGTACTCGCCCATCGGCGGATCGCACTGCTCATCCGGCAGCGCGTTAAAGTCGATGCCCGCCAGCTTGATCATCCGGGCCAATTCCCGCGTGGTCAGGACCACGTCCACATCCCGGAAGCCGCTGTCATTCATCTCCGGACGGCTGCTCTCGTATTTCTTGGCCGTACAAGGCATGATCGACACGGAAAAAATCTTTTCCGGCGCGATTTTGCTGATGTCCGCGTAATAGGTCTTGGCCAGCGCCCCGAACATGGCCTGGGGCGATTTGGCCGAGGACAGATGCGGAATCAGCTCCGGATACTCATGCTCGCAATACTTGACCCAGCCCGGGCTGCAGGAAGTGATCATAGGCAGCGCGCCGCCTTCCTTCAAGCGGGCAATCAATTCGCTGCCCTCCTCCATAATGGTGAGATCCGCCGTGAAATTCGTGTCGAAGACCTTGTCGAAACCGAGCCGGCGCAGCGCGGCCACCATCTTGCCCGTGACAGACGTGCCGATGGGATTCCCGAATTCCTCCCCCAGCGCCGCCCGAACCGAAGGCGCGGTCTGGACCACCACATGCTTGTCCGGATCGTTCAGCGCCGTCCAGACCTCCTGGGTTTGATCCTTCTCCCTCAAGGCCCCCACCGGGCACACATTGATGCATTGCCCGCACATGGTACAGTTCACATCCATCAGTTCATGATCAAAAACCGGCGCGACCTTGCTGTCAAACCCGCGGTTCACCATGCCCAGCACGCTGACCTCCTGCAATTGATTGCAAGCGGTGATACAGCGCCGGCACAAAATACATTTTTCATTGATCCGCTCGATGGAAGGAGAGGACAGATCCGGAGGGAATTGGGTGTTTTCCCCGGTAAACCGCACCTCCGTAATGCCGAACCGCTTGGCCAAATCCTGAAGCTCACAGTTGGTATTGCGGCTGCAAGTCAGACATTCCATCGGGTGATTGGACAAAATCAGTTCCAGAACCGCTTTCCTGGCCTGGCGAATCTCTTCCGTATTGGTCTTGACCTTCAGTCCCTCAGCCACAGGGTACACGCAGGACGCCTGAAATCCCCGGGCGTTCTCCACCTGCACCAGACAGATCCGGCACGCGCCGATTTGGTTGAGATCCTTCATATAACAGAGCGTGGGAATATCGATTCCCGCTTCCCTGGCCGCGTCCAGGACGGTAGAACCGGACGGCGCCTTAATTTCCCGCCCGTCAATGGTTAAAGTCACCATATCCATATGGGGTTTCACACTCCTCTTCAAATTCGGAATTATTTCCTGTCAACATCATTTCTTGTCGATGGCGCCAAATTTGCAGCGCGCCATGCACTCCCCGCATTTAACACATTTGGATTGATCAATGGAATACGGCTCTTTGACCTTGCCGGAAATGGCGTCGCTCGGGCAATTGCGGGCACACAGGCCGCAGCCCTTGCATTTTTCCGGGTCGATGACATAAGACAGCAGCGCCTGACAGACCTTTGACGGGCACTTCTTCTCATAGATATGCGCTTCATATTCATCGCGGAAATATTTCATCGTGCTCAGCACCGGATTAGGCGCCGTTTGCCCCAGCGCGCACAAAGCGGTGTTCTTGATATTGCTGGCCAATATCTGAAGGTTATCCAGATCCTCCGGTTCCCCGCGGCCTTCGGTGATTTTGGTCAAAATCTCCAGCATCCGTTTCGTTCCGATGCGGCAGGGGGGACATTTGCCGCAGGACTCGTCCTGAATGAATTCCATATAAAACTTGGCGATGTCCACCATGCAATTGTCTTCATCCATAACGATCAGTCCGCCGGATCCCATCATAGAGCCGATGGACATTAAGCTGTCGTAATCGATGGGCACATCCAGGTGTTCCGCCGGGATACATCCGCCCGAAGGCCCGCCGGATTGAACCGCCTTGAAATTCTTCCCCTTGGGAATGCCGCCGCCGATATCATACACAATGGTTCTCAAAGTGGTTCCCATGGGGATTTCGATCAACCCGATGTTGTTCACTTTCCCCGCTAAGGCAAACACCTTGGTTCCCTTGCTTTTTTCCGTGCCCATCCCGGCAAACCAGTCCGCGCCCCTCAGGATGATGCGCGGAATATTCGCGTAAGTCTCAACATTATTAATCAACGTAGGCTGAGTCCATAATCCCGCCACCGCCGGGAACGGAGGCCGGGGTCTGGGCTCGCCGCGCTTGCCTTCAATGGATTGCAGCAGGCCGGTTTCCTCACCGCAGACGAACGCGCCCGCGCCCAGCCGCAGCTCAATGTCGAAATCAAAGCCCTTGCTAAAAATATCCTTGCCCAACAAGCCCAGTTCCCGGGCCTGACTGATGGCGATGCCCAGCCGCTCCACGGCAATGGGATATTCCGCCCGAATGTAAATATAACCCTTATTGGCGCCGATTGCGTAGCCCGCAATGGCCATGGCCTCCAGAACGCTGTGGGGATCGCCTTCCAGGACGGAACGGTCCATAAACGCGCCCGGGTCGCCCTCATCCGCGTTGCAAACCACGTATTTTTGATCGCTTTGGGATTTATAAGCGAAATCCCACTTCGTCCCCGTAGGGAACCCGCCGCCGCCGCGCCCTCTCAGCCCGGATTTTTTGACGGTATCGATGACCTCTTCCTGGGTCATATCCAGACATTTGGCCAGCGCGAAATATCCGTCCTCAGCGATGTATTCCTCTATGTTCTCAGGATTGATCTTGCCGCAGTTCGACAGCACCACCCGCTCCTGATGCTTGAAGAATTCGATGTTTTCCATCTCGGTGGTCGCTTGGGCCTCCTGCCCTTTGTACAGCAATCTCTCCACCGGGCGGCCCTTAATGAAATGCTCCTCTATAATTTGCGTGATGTCCTGTTGTTGAACCTGACAATAAAAAGTCCCCTCTGGATAGACGACCATAATAGGCCCCATGTTGCAAAAACCGAAACAGCCGGTTTCCAGAACTTTGATCTCCTTGTCCAGCCCTCTTTTCGCCAATTCGTCATGCAGCCCCTGACGCACCAAACGGCTGTCCATAGAGGTACATCCTGTACCGGCGCAAGTCAGCACATGGGATCGATAAAAATCCATATATATTCCTCCTCATCTAGGCCCTATCCGGCGTTTTAGTTTTCGAGATTCAGCAGCCACTCTTTGACAGGCTGCTTGTTCACCACATGGCGCGTTACAATGGCTTTCGCGTTTTCGGGAGAAACTTTCCTGTATATGTAAGGTTTTTCCCCTGGAATGGTCAGAGTGATCAGCGGTTCCTCCACACACATGCCGGGACATCCTGATTGCGTCACATGTACGTTCGTGAGATTCCGGGTCTTGATCTCGTCCATCACGGCGATCAAAACCTCCCGCGCGCCGTTGGCGATTCCGCATGTGCCCATATGCACATTGATGACCGGCGCGCCTTTTGCGTCCCGGACGCTCATATCTCCCCTGTTCTTGGCTTTGATGGCCTTCAATTCCTCAATGCTTTTCATAAAAAGACACTCCTTTTCCGGAATTATGGAATTCCGTCTATTCCCCGTATCATTTCTCTATATCATTATACCGCGTCTTTATACTGCGCAATGATTCCTCCCACATCTTCCGGAGTCAGCTTCCCAAAAACCTTTCCATTTACGTTCAAAACCGGCGCTAAACCGCACGCGCCCAAACATCGGCAGGCTTCCAGGGTAAAAACCCCATCCTCCGTCGTTTCCCCTGATTTAACGCCCAGCTGTCTTTGAAATTCCTCAATAATTTTGCCGGATCCTTTGACATAACACGCCGTCCCAAGGCAAACACTGATCTTGTATTTGCCGACAGGCTCCACATTGAAAAGCGCGTAAAAAGTCACGACCCCGAAAACCTCGCTGAGCGGCACGCTCATTTTTTTGGCCACATACGACTGAACCTCTTCAGGAAGATACCCCAGCTCATGCTGAACCTTCTCGAGAACTTGAATTAAATTCGACTTGTCGTTCCCGACTTGTTTGACAATTCGATCCACAGCCAGGAATTGTTCTCCTTTCTCCACCGCGGTTTGGCATTGACATTCCATTCACATAACCTCCTCAATGATTTTTGACAGCACAGAACACTAGGACCACTTAATAAATTGACGCATTGTGCCCGAATTCACCTGTCCATTATCTCAAATTTTCATCGAACTTTCAACATGTTTAGAAAAAGTTATTTCAACATTCGACTTTTCGGTTTTGCCGTGCTATGATGACAAGGAGCGAATGAGGAAACTGCCATGACCAAAACAAACGCCATACGCATACTTGAAGCCGCCGGAATCGCGTTCACGGCGCGCGAATACGATGTTTCGGACGGAGAAATCTCCGGCGCCGCGGTCGCCGTAAAGATCGGGCAGGAACCGGAGCGCGTGTTTAAGACGCTCGTAACCGAGGGCAAAACCACCGGCTTGAACGTGTTCGTCATTCCGGCCGGCACGGAGCTTGACCTGAAAAAAGCGGCGCAGGCGGCAGGCGACAAGTATATTGAAATGATTAAGTCGCGCGACCTGGAGCCGCGGACGGGCTATGTCCACGGCGGCTGCTCGCCGATTGGCATGAAAAAACGCTTTCCGACGTTCATTGACGAAACCGCGATGTTGTATGACGCCATAAACATAAGCGGCGGACGCGTCGGTCTGCAGGTGGAAGTCGCCCCGTCCGACCTTGCGCGAATGACCGGCGCGGCGTTTGCCGATCTTTTTTAGAGGCGGATGAATAATGAATGAAGATGAATGGATGAATATACTCGTCATAAACGGCTCGCCGAAAGGCGGAAGCAGCAATAGCCTGAAGCTCGCCCACGCGTTTTTGAGCGGCGCGGGATGGAGCGGCGCGGAGACGGTCACTGTGGCGGATACGGAGATCGCCCCCTGTTTGGGGTGCTTCTCCTGCTGGAACAAAACGCCGGGGACTTGCGTCATACATGACGGCATGAGCGGGACGCTTGCTAAGATCATCGCCGCCGACGTAGTCATTTGGACGTTCCCGCTGTATTATTTCAGCGTTCCGGGCAAATTGAAAAACCTGATCGACCGCCAGCTGCCGGTGAACCTGCCGTTCATGGCAGGCGGCAATCAAAGCGGCGGGCACCCCCCGCGTTACGACCTGTCGCGTCAGCGGCACATCGTCATTTCGACCTGCGGTTTTTGGACGGCGGAAGGCAATTATGACGCCGTCATATCCATGTTTAACAGGTATTACGGAGTGGAAAAATGCACGTGGATCCTTTGCGGCCAGGGCGAACTGTTCCGCGTCCCGGAGTTGTCAAGCCGTACCGGCGCCTATCTGGAGACGGTCAGGCGCGCGGGGGCGGAGTTTGCCGCCGGAGGAATCAACGCGGAGACAGACGCGGAACTCGCGGAACCCCTATATCCACGCGATGTGTTTGAAAAGATGGCGGACGCCTCTTGGGGAATTGCCGAAAGCGGCGAAACTCAGGCGGACGAGGGCCTAAATTTTACAAAGCAGATGGCGGCGCTGTACAGACCGGACGGAAAGCCGCGCGTTCTGGAGTTTTGCTATACCGACCTCGGCAAGACCTATCAAATACTGCTGACGGCGCAAGGCTCGGAGGTCATAACGGATCATTTCAGACAATACACCACCAGAATCGAAACACCGTTTGCCCTTTGGCGTTCCATAGCGCGCGGTGAAATTTCCGGGCCGGAAGCGTTGTTCCGGCGGCAATACAAAGTCCTCGGCGATTTTAGCCTGATGCTCCGTTGGGACGAACTGTTCGGCGCGTCAGGTTCCCAAAGGCCGGCGCCGGAAAAACGGACCCCGAAAGAATCGCCGCGTGGGACGAACATGGCCGTTTTGCTGATTCCCTGGATGGCCGTCTGGATCGGCGCGGCGATAAACCCCGTCGCCGGCGGCGCGGCCGGCGTTGTGGCGGCAGCCTGTGTCCCATTGATCTGGATGATCTTCAAACCCGTTGTTTTTGAGCGAATCAGCGTTGCGCTGGTCGCCGCCCTGTCGCTTGCGGCCATACTGGGACAGGACGCGCGCGCCGTCATCACATTGAGCTACGGAATGTTCGGCTTGATGTGGCTCGCGGGCGCGTTCACAAAAACGCCGCTGACCGCGTACTACAGCGCGGCCGGCTACGGCGGCGAAAAAGCGTTTGGGAATCCGTTATTCATGCGCACAAACCGTATTTTGACCGCGGCTTGGAGCGCGTTGTATCTCGTGACCCCGATTTGGACCTACTTCCTCATGGGGACGCGCGCGGCGGCCTACACAGGATTGATCAACGCCGTCTGCCCCATACTCATGGGGATTTTTACAGCGTGGTTTCAAAAATGGTACCCGGCCCGGTGGGCTAAGTGACCCCGCGTTGAATGCGCCGCGCGGCCCCGGATTTGCGGACATTCCCGGGCGGCAGAATGCGCCCCTGCGGTACCGCGAATGACACATCCGTAGGGGCGGCATTCTGCCGCCCGTCCTTTGACAGACACGGATTCCCAAACTACTACGAACCGCAGACTTTAAAAATCCCGTTTGACAAGGGAAAATGGCTATGTTAAAATGGGCAAGATGGTTTGTGAGCCATTAGCTCAGTCGGCAGAGCACCTGACTTTTAATCAGGGTGTCCCGCGTTCGAGTCGCGGATGGCTCACCACTTATTTTGGGCGGTTAGCTCAGCTGGGAGAGCGCTTGCCTTACAAGCAAGATGTCAGCGGTTCAAACCCGTTACCGCCCACCAGCGAATAAGCCCGGAAAGCCGTGGTAAATCAAAGCTTTCCGGGATTTTTTATTGCCGGGGATATCATGGCATATGTGGACACATTCGGAGAATTGACGAAGATGTAAGACAAAACGCCCAGCGTGTATTTGGCAAGGTGGAATATACGTTAAGCCGCAAGGAGGATGATGTTTATGGAGCATATCATTGAAGTCAATTGGGATGAAGCCGCTGGCGTTTGGTACGCGGTCAACGACAGCATCCCGTTAGCCTTGGAGGGCAAATCTTTTGACGCGCTCATTGACCGGGTTAAGGTTGCGGCGCTGGAACTGATAGAACTCAACGGTAAGATCGGAACGCCCGTCCAACTGTGTTTCAAAGGAACCCGCCGGGAACGTATCGCGTAATGGCGGAGTATGAAAAGCTTGTCCGCGAACTTCTAAGGACCTGTTGAATAATAAACTGATGAATTTCACGCCGCAATTTCGCCGTCAGGCAAGGCGAAGGAAGGAGGCATACCCGGGGCGGTATGGCGACTGACGACAACGCAGCCTGGCGGCGAAAGGGCAAGTGAAAACATCAGGTTATTGTTTAACAAGTCCTAAAGGAGCATAAATGTACTTTCGTTCGGCACGGCAAAGGCGATCATGATATTTGGCACAGTCCGATCACACAGCAAAACTTTCCCGTGGATGGGGAGATTAAATCCCGTCACGTCGCCAACGCCGTTATGCGGCAAAGCGGTATAAATCATAAATTTTAATCAAAAAGGGTAGAAAAAGCGGTTCCAAATACAGAATGGAAAAAAGCGCCACACGGCCGGAAGCCGCGTGGCACTCGGTTTTTTCATGGTGGGCAATGACGGGATCGAACCGCCGACCTCATGCATGTGAGGCATGCGCTCTAACCGGCTGAGCTAATTGCCCAAAAAATATGGCGGAGCCGACGAGAGTCGAACTCGCGATCTCCTGCGTGACAGGCAGGCATGTTAGGCCACTACACCACGGCTCCGGAAAAACACCAACAAAAGGATTGTATCCTGTTCCGCCGTGTTTGTCAATGCCGCGTTTAAACGAAATTTAGCGAAATACGCAGTTTGGGGAGGCGGGGATTCGCGTCTATCGGGGCCGGGCGGCAGGACGCCGCCCCTACGGGGCCGTGAATGACGCGCCCGGAATGACGGGGGACAGACAAGCCTGGCAATATTTAAGGCGCGTTTCCGTGTTTTGTTTCGCGCAAAGATTATTGCGGCCGGGCAGCCGGGCGGCGGATATAGCGGTCTTCTTCGCTGAAAATACAGCCGCAGTATTTTTGCATATACAAGCCCATGCGGCGGGCGGCTTGCTGCCCTTCACGGAACAGAGGCCGAAAATCCCGATACAGGAAGGGGATGCGGCGCCGTTCGGATATTTGGGAGGCAATGGCCCGGATTCTGTCGTGATTTTGGTACGGGCTGATCAATAGGGTGGTACAGAAGGCTTCATAGCCGTGCTGCGCCCCATAGCTGGCCGCGGCGTCCAGCCGCAGCCGGTAGCAATAATCGCACCGCCGGTCAAAATCGGGAAAGATACCGGCGATAAACGGGCGCAATCCGTACTCGTCCCGCTGGATCAGTTCCAGGCCGGCGGCGCCGGCGTATTGCGCCAGCGCGTTTTTGCGGCTGAGATATTCCGTGACCGGGTGAATGTTCGGGTTGTACCAGAACAGCGCCGGTCGGATATCTTCGGCCAGGAGGCTTTCGGCGCATTTGACGGAACAAGGCCCGCAGCAGGCATGCAGGAGAATTTTCATGGCCGCCTCACCTCGTTCATTAATAGAGTCCCAGGAGTTTTTCCAGGGCGAAAGCGGCTAAAGCAGCGCCTAACGCGGTCAAAAGCAGACCTTTTTCGAAAAAAGAAAGGATCAGCCCGACGGCGAGCGCCGCCAAACCGGAGTAAAAACTGGATGTGGAATACAGGATGTTGGGGATGGTCATGGCCGCAAGCACCGCGTAAGGGAGGTAATACAAAAAAGAGCGAATCAGGGGACGCGTGATTTCCCGGCGAAAAAAAAGCAATGGCAGCGCCCGGGTGAGGTAAGTGACCAAGGCCATGATCAGAACGACAAAAGTGATTCGCGAATAATCCAAAGGCATAATAACAGACTCCTCTCTCGCCCGCGCCGCGCCGGGTCCGGCTCCGGGCCGGCGGGACACAGGCTCAATCCGCCGCGTTCTCAGGACTGGCGCAATTCACAAGGCGCAATCCGCAAGGCGCGAATCCTTACCTGCGCAGGCGAAGGCGCGCCTCGCTCACGGGGCAGAACAGCGCGCCCGCTCCGGAAGCGGCCAAAGCGCAGATGATGATTCGCCAGCCGCCGGAAATCGTTGACAAAACGGGAACATAGCGCAAAACGCAGCTCAGAGCGGCGGCAATAATGACGACGACAAAGACCGGGGAGTATTTTTTGGCAGGAGGGATAATGATAGCGATGAACATGGCGTATAAAGCTACGCCCAAGGCGCTTCGCCAGGCGGGGGGCAGCATGAAGCCGGCGGTGGCGCCCAGCAGGGTGCCCAGAACCCAGCCCAGGTAAGGAGACAGAATCAGACCGCCCAGGTAGGCTGGTTTGAGAGGCTGAATCCGCTGCGACGCCAAAGCAAAAATTTCGTCCGTGATGCCAAAGGACAAAACAAAACGCTGCCAGAAGCGCATCCTTTTGGATATTTTTTGAGTGAGAGAAAAAGACATCAGCATGTACCGAATGTTGATCACCAATATGGCAGCGACAATTTCAAGGAGCCCCGCTCCCGCCAGGAGCAGATCCATACCGGCAAACTGGCCGGCGGAAGTGAAATTGGTCATCGAGATGAACAAAGGAACCCAAGAAGGCAAACCGTTCCGGATAGCGGCGAGCCCGAAAGCGAAGGATACGGAAATATAACCCAGGGCAATGGGAATGCCGTCCTGAAATCCTTCCGAAAAATATATGGAAAAAGACGATTTGGGTCTGCGCATAAATCAACTCCTCGTTAAACTTAGAAACTCCCTGTAAATTATATTTGCCAGCGAAGGGCGCTTTTTAGATATTTCAATATCAACTGAGTGGCGAGTCCGGTCAAAACCCCGGTACCCGCTCCGGTGAGTACCAGGAGAGGCAGGTAAACAAATATTCCCAGGGTATGAACGACGGCCGAAGCCATCAGCAGCTGACCGACGTTGTGAAATACACCGCCGGCGACGCTGACGCCCACGGGACTGAACCGGGCGCTCCCCAGGCGGATCATACACAGCATGACGGCGAAACTCAGCAGGGAACCGGCGATGCTGTAAAGGAACGCGGAGAATGAGGCAAAGAGCCAGGAAGCCGTCACAGACTTCAGAACGACCACCAGGAAGGCGTCTTTTACAGGCAAAATGTACAAGGCGGTCAGCACCACCATATTGGCCAAACCTAATTTGGCGCCCGGGGCCGGCAAAGTCAAAGGGATCAATCTCTCAAAAAAATTAAGAATCATGGAGAGGCAGACCAGCACGGCGACCAAGGCAAGTTTCCGGGCCGGCGCCGTCTTATTCGGAGATGGCGTCAATGGAATCCTCCTGACTTTTTGCCGGAAGGTTTGATTTCAGTTCCACCACACATTGGTGAGGCAGACAGACCAAAACATCCCCCGGACGGGTGATCTTGCCCATGCGGACACACAGCTGATCCGGACAATCCGCGTATACAACGGCCACGCCGTTCGCGTCGACGGCCAAATCGTTGATCCCTCTTTCGGTTTCGATCCGCTCCCTGTATTCCGCGCCGTCCAGCGGAATAGACCTCCACAGTCTGCCTTCCACGGATATTTCCACAGTCAAAACCGCGTCCCTTTGCGCGAATATATCGAAAGACAGAGGGCGAATAAGCCACAATACGCCCGCAAGAACCAGCGCCGCGGCTAAAATAAGCCAGTCGGATTTTTTCATCATGTTTGGTGAACTCCTCTGTGTTAATATATTATAACGCATCCGGGAAAAAAATTCGAGTAAAAATATTTGAAGGCGGGCGCGCGGTTTTTTTCCCCTTGAAGGACGGCGTCAAGACTGCTATAATTGTGAAAGAAAATATTCGGGGGGTAAATGTATGCGGCCTGTTTGGGCTGAGATTAATTTAGACGCGGCGGCGCATAATGTGAGAGAAA
>JAISDM010000194.1 GCA_031264885.1 Peptococcaceae bacterium
CTGTTTGAGCGGAGCGAGTTTGGCTTTTGCAGCAAATTGAGCCGTAGAAATTCAAAACGCGGAGACGTAAGGGCAATATCTCCTCCTTCACCGGGTATTGCGCGTCCATAAATATTAGCGTTACTCGACTGTTACACTTTTTGCCAGATTCCGCGGCTGGTCAATATCGCAGCCCTTTTCCAAAGCCACATAATAGGCGTACAGCTGCATCGGAATAATCCCCACCATCGGCGCGAATAAAGGATTGGTCCTGGGGATGTACCAGACCTCCTCCACTTCCTCCGCCACACCGCCGACGCCCTCGCCGACCACCGCCAGCACCTGGGCGCCGCGGACCTTGACCTCTTTGATATTGTTCAGGGTTTTTTCCAGCAGAGCGTCCTGGGTGGCCATCATAACGACCTGAGTGCCCGGCTCGATCAGGGCGATGGTTCCGTGCTTCAGCTCCCCCGCCGCGTAAGCCTCGGAATGGATGTAGGATATCTCTTTCAGTTTCAGCGAAGCCTCCATAGCCAGGGCATAGTCCAAGCCCCTGCCCATGAAAAATATGCTGTTATAGTCAAAGGTTTTGTGGGCAAAACGCTGGATCACTTCCTTTTGATCCAATACGCTCTGAATCTGCTGAGGAATCCGTTTCAACTCCTCCAGCGCTTCCCCGGCCTCTTCCTCCGTGATCAACGCGCGTTTCTGAGCCAAATCCAAAGCCATAAGCGTCAAGACCATGATTTGTGAAATATACGCCTTGGTGGACGCCACCGCGATCTCAGGCCCGGCCCAGGTATACAGGACGGCGTCGGCCTCTCTGGCGATGCTGCTCCCCACCACATTGGTGATGGCGATGACCCGACCGCCCAGCCGCTTTGCCTCCCGCATGGCGGCAATGCTGTCCAGAGTCTCTCCGGACTGGCTGACAATGATAAACAAATCTCCCGGCGACACAATGGGATCCCGGTAACGGAATTCCGAGGCGATGTCCACCTCCGCCGGAACCCTCGCCAGCTTCTCAAACAGCATCCGCCCGATCATGCCCGCGTAGCACGCGGTGCCGCAGGCCAGAATCGTGATTTTTTGAAGCCGCCGGGCCTCTTCCGCGCCGACAGGCATCTCGTCCTGGCTGATGGCGGCCCCGTCCTGGCTCAAATGCGAATTCAGCGTGTCCCGCAGTGCCTTCGGCTCCTCATGGATCTCCTTGAGCATGAAATGCTCGAAACCGCCTTTTTCCGCGGCCTCCAGGCTCCAATCCACCCGCATGGCTTCCCGGCGGACCACCTTGCCGAACCCGTCCCGTATGACGATGTCCCCCTTGGTCAGACAGGCCACATCCATGTCTTCCAGCAGGTACACCTCACGGCTGTGCTCCAAAAGCGCCGAAATATCCGACGCGAAAAACGAGGCGCCGGAGGTTTTGGCCAGAATCAGCGGACTGTCCTTGCGGACGCAATACAGGCTGTCGGGATTGCGGCTGGAGATAATGCCCAGGGCAAAGGAGCCCTGAAGCACAGACATGACCTTATAGATGGTCTGAAGCATATCCCCGCCGTCGTAATAATTCAGCAGATGGGCCGCCACTTCTGTATCGGTTTCCGTAACAAACTCGCAGCCTTCGCTGATCAGCCAATGCTTCAGCTTCAAATAATTCTCGATGATCCCGTTATGAACCACCGCGATCTCGCCCTTCATATCCGTGTGAGGGTGCGCGTTAACGTCCGAAGGCTCCCCGTGAGTGGCCCACCGCGTATGTCCGATGCCAACCGATCCTTGAGGCATGTTCCCCTGAATGTGCGCCTCCAGCACATCCAGTTTCCCCTTGGCCTTACGGATCTCAATGCCGTTTTGATTGAGCAGCGCGATCCCGGCCGAATCATAGCCGCGGTATTCCATCCGCTTCAGTCCCCGCATCAAAACGGGAGCCGCTTCCTGATCCCCGATACAGCCCGTAATTCCACACATATCCTCACACCTCCGTCAGGCGTTCGTCCTAACCAATCGGAATGTTGAAAGTGACGCCTTCATTCTCCTCCGCGTCCACTTCCGTATACATGAGGTTCACGCCGGACGCGTTGGACGGGATTTCATATACCATATGGTACTCCACGGTTTGATTCGGTTCCAAATCAAACTCCATCGGCATCATATCGTCGCTCATCGGATCCAATGGATATATGTAATCCTCAAAGGACGAAGCGTCCATATAAAAATCAAAAGTACCCATAGGGCTGGCCTCGTCGAAGGTGCCGGTCTCGGTGATCAGCACATCATACAATGTGTAACCGTCCTCAGGCGTGTAACCCGCGTATTCGGACACCTCGCCGATGGATTGAACCGTGAACTCAAACCATTGGGTGGCGTAGGTTTTGCCCACCTCCCCGGTAACGTCGCCCGAAAGCATCTCAACGACAGATTTGGCCGTGTTCAGCGCGGCCTGCCTGACCGAACCGCCGCACCCGGACAAGGCAAAAACCAAGACCGTCAGGAAGACGCATCCTTTCAACACGCTCAATACGCCCCCAGGCGGATTGCGCCTTAAAGACAAAAACCTCCCGCCGAATGCAGTAAATCGTTTGTCACCCATAACAATGATCCCTCCGCTGTTTTGAAATATACTTTTACTCACCGACTATCATATCTCATACCGCTCCATATAGCAAATTTTTTTACCGCCGCGATTCGCGGTGCGGAAATTCGCGTCTGCCTGGGACGGGCGGCAGAATGCCGCCCCTACGGATGCGTCATTCCCGGTACCGCAGGGGCGGCATTCTGCCGCCCTAAATTCGGTCCGCTCATTACCCGCTCAGGCGCGTTTCACAAAATGGTGCCGAACTACGAATCGCAGACTGTTAAACCTTGTCCTTCGTGAAAGCGTTCCCGTGCATTTCAGCGATGAGAACGCCCAGGTCGTCCTCGACGGCGACGCGAAAAACAGATATCCTTCGCCCCTTGGAGATACATGTAGACTTAGCCGTCAGCCGCGTCCCCCTTGTGTTTTTCAGAAAAGAAATGGCGCAGGACTGCCCTACCGTTTGCCCCACGTCCTTGCCGCAAACAAGATCCAAGTTGCAATGCACCCCGAACGCGAAATCGGCCAACGTAAAAATAGCGCCGCCCTGCACACCGCCCCCGGCGTTCCGGTGATTCCCGGTGACCGCCATCTCGCATTGAACGAGATCCTCCGTCACCGAGACAATGACGGCGCCCGCGCCCGCGGCAAACCGGTCGGCGGCAAAAAGCTCCCGGATTCGATCTAAATCAATATTCATTCTGGCAAATACTCCCGCTCCCAAATATGTTATTATCCATACCATAACATAATCCGCGCGAAATCTCAAATAAAAATTCGGGCTGCAGATCAAAACCCCGCGATTGCGGGTTAGAAGTCTGCGTCTGGCAAGGACGGGCGGCAGGATGCCGCCCCGACATACGCGGCATCCACGGCGCCGGAGGGGCGGCATCCTGCCGCCCGGGCCCGTCCGGGA
>JAISDM010000216.1 GCA_031264885.1 Peptococcaceae bacterium
CCCAGAACAATGACGGCGGATATATCGGGACGGTAATCAACGAAGTTACCGCCATCGCTCTGAACATCCGGGCGCTCAACCCCGAAGCCGCGATAACGCTCTCCGGCGATGGCATAGAGGGCGGGAGCGTTGCGCTGGCCCACGGTGAATACAGCGAACCCATCCCCGTGAGAGTCGGCAATAACAGCTTCACGGTGAGCATAACCTCCAAGAACGGAAGCGAGACCAACACATACTCCGTGGTCATCACGCGGGAGGAGGAAAAAACAGACCCCGGTACAGATCCAGGCACAGACCCCGGCACGGCGGTGGGCGGCGGTGACTTCACCGACCTGGAGACGGCCATAACCGCGGCCGGCAACGCGCCGAGATCGGATGGCGTGGCCTTAGCGGCGGCGGACGGCATAAAAGTAGATCTGCCCTCCAACCCGACTGACGCCGACAGGGAAAAAGCTATTTTAGACGCCCTCGAACCCGGAGGCGCGCTGGATAAGTTCGGCGGAATGGCGGAACACGGCGCCATAGCGGTTGACGACAGCGGCAATATCGTGACCGGCCGCGAAACGCTGCATGAGCACATGACGGACGCGCAGAAGGACGAGTACGCGCCCTACGCCGAGGACCTCGCCGCCCTGCCCGCTCTTACAGCAGTGGTGGATGCCGCCGGTCATACCTCCGCCGTGACCTACCGGGGCGCTTTCAAACCGTTCATAGGCGTGCCGGCCGGTGAGCTGGCGGTGTTCAGCCTCACAACGGAGGATGAGGCGTACCGGTTCATCCTCGCTCAGTCCTTAGCGGACATAGGCCCCGGCGAGTTTGTTATCACGGACGGCAGCGGCAATAAGATCCCGTCCGGTACAAAGCTGACCGGAGACGAACTGCTCATCATCGCGGTGGAGGACAACAGCGCTCTTGACTGGAACGGCGCGGACGGCGAGATAGCCGCCCTGCCCGCCGTGGCCCGGGCGGTGAGCGGCGGAGACCCGGTTGACCCGGGCGGCAATGACCAAAGTGACGACGGCTCCGGCGGATGCGACGCGGGGCTCGGTGCGGCGGCGCTGGCGCTGATATCGGCTATGGGGCTGTGCATCGGAAGAAAAAAGTAAGTAAATAGGAAATTAAGTAACAGGAAATAAGCAACAGGGCCTTGGGGCGCCGCCCCAAACCCCGGCGGGGAAGCTTTATTAACATGCTCCCCCGCCCCCCTTTTCTTAAACCGAACCTGTTTTCACCCCGCCGGATGAAAGCAGGTTCGTAAACGGGGGCCCGGGGGATTCGTCCCCCGGCGGGTCCGGGCGGCGCCGGGGGTCTTTTGCCGTATCGTTCTTTTGTTTCTATATAAAAGGGAGGCGCTGGTGAATTGATGAGAAAGAATTTTGTACGCGTACTGTCCCCGCTGGCGGCGTTTGCCGTTTTTTCCGTCCTGGCCGTGCTGATAATACTGCCGGGAACGGAGGCGTCCGCCGACATATTTTACACATCGTCGAACTACAACGCAGGGATGGCCGGGATTATAAGGGGCAGCGCCCAGTCCGGCTACACGGTGGAGGCCAAGCTCGTCTCGAACCTGAACGGCGACGCGCAGGGATTGTCGTTTGTCGACCACAACGGCAATCTCCGCGCCCTGATAAGGGAGCGCATGTCCGGGATAGGCGACGTGGTGTCCATCTACAACCCGCAGGATTTCAGGGCCCCCATACTGAACGCCAGGGGGTTCGGGGCAAACATACACGCCATAGCGTCCGGCGGGGACGACCTGTACCTCGTCACATACGAGAGCTACCCGGTGGGGCCGGAGGACACGGGCGAGGTCATACATGTAAATATGAAGGAAGATTACACCGTAAAGGACAGATACCATAACGAGAGGTTCTTCTACGCCGGGTTCGCGGACTACGCGTGGCCGCACGGCGAGGGCGTAATGGTATATAACGGCAAAGTCTACGTCATGTTCGGCATGTCCGACCCCAGCAAGATCTTAGACTACGCGCCGACGGAGATAGTGGAGTTCGACCGCGGCCTCACCCCGACCGGGAAAAAGGCCGTCTTAAAGGATTCCGGCACAAAGATCGGCAAGAACTCGCTCACGATGAAGCTGTACAACGGCAAGCTCTACGTCGGCTGCATCGGCGGCCGCCAGGGGCCGGGAGTCCACGGCAACATCTGGGAGGTCGATATGGCTGATTTCGGCAGCGCGCCCGCGCGGCTGGTCCTGGACTTCGAGCAGGTCACGGGCGTATTGGCCGGGGCGGGCTGGGGCGCGTACGGCATAGCCTTCACGGAGGGCGGCACGGCCTTCATACTCGCCGGGGGATATGACAACAGCATGGACTTCAAGGGCAGGCTGTTTAAGCTGCCGGCGGACAAGCTCGCGGCGGGCGGCACCGAGGCTATAAGCTCGCTTCAGACGGCGCACAGCTTCACGGGCGCGAGCGGCCACTCGTGGTGGGATGGCGTGACGTGGGACGCCAAGTCGGACACGCTCTGGTGCATGGCGGGCACGCACCTCTTCGCGTTCGACAGGAACGGGGCATTCCAGCGCGACTTCACGCCCGTTGAACTCGGTGAGGACATCTACTCGGTGGCGCTCTTCAACGAGCCCTCCTCATCCGACCCCGGCGGTGAGCCGGACGACCCGCCCGTGGACCCCGGCGATATAGACGAGGACGTTGAGATCGTGCCCGCGGGCAATTTGGAGATACCAAGCGGCAGTACGGTGGCGGAGGCACTGAGCGGCCTCTCCGGCCTGCCGGACATCAGCTCATCCGACCTGGAGTCGAAGTTCAGCATCAGCCCCGGCGGGCAGCTCACGGCGAACACATGGGCCGTGGAGCGCGGCCTGCCCTCAGGCGAATCCGACCGCCTGGACCAGGCCACCCTCACTCCGGTCCCCGTCTTCAAGGCGGCCGTCTCCGATGGCAAGACCGCGTTAGTCAGCATAAGGATGAACTTTGGCGGCACGAAGCTCGCCGGAAACAGTTTTGACAAACTGGTCCTGCTGAAGCTGAGGAACAGCGGTGAACGCACGGACCGCCTCACGCGGGCGGACAACTGGGCCGGCATGGCGCACGGCACGTTCATTATAACGGAGTTAAACGGCAATCCCGCATCCGGCGTTATAGGCGAGAGGGAGTATACCGTCAGCGCAGCGATCAGGGATAACAGCTCGTATGACTGGTGCTCCGAGCCGGGAATCGTCGTCGACCCGCTCGTCGCGGCGATAGAGGGAGGCACTGACTACGAGCCGGGCGAGGGCGGCGGGATGCCCGGAGGCTGCGCCGCCGGTGCGGGCGCGTTTTCAGCCATGGCCGCGCTGATAGCGCTCGCGGCGCTGGGCCTGCCGCTGTACAGAGGTAAAAGAGGGTAAGGAGGGTATAAACCTTGGGCGCCGCCCCAAGGTCTGCCGTCCGCCCTTACCCGAATCCGCCCGGATTGGAGGCTGTGTTCTCATGAGGATGAAACTTGCCGCGGCTTTTTGGAACTCGCCCGCCGCGTCTTTTGTGTTCTTAATTTTTTCACTTTTTTCACTTTTTTCACTTACCGCGCTGCCCGCCGCGGCGGCGGTCGACCTGCCGGAGGAGATGGTGACGGGGTCGGTCATTTACGACGCCGCGGAGGACAAGTACCTGTCCCCCGGCATGGTGACGGTCATCAGGCCGGAGGAGAGGGCGGGGGAACAGCGCAGCCTGCCCGACCTGCTGGAGGACGTGCCCGGCTTGCAGGTCATACGTATGCAGGGGCGCAACGGATACGCCGTCGCGTCGGTGCGGGGCAGCACGTCGTCCCAGGTGGCCGTCTATGTGGACGGGGTGCTGATGAACCTGCAGAGCGAGGCGGCGGTCGACCTGTCCGCGATACCGGCGGACAACGTGGAGCGCATAGAGGTCTACAGGGGGTACGTACCGTCGCGCTTCGGAGCGCAGGCGATGGGCGGCGTCATAAGCGTGATTACTAAGTCGCCGGACAAGCCCAGCTCGACCGTATCGCTCGGGATAGGCTCGTTCGGCAGGCGAAAGGGGACGGTCACCCACTCGTCCGCGCTCCGGGGTGGCAAATTCTTCGGCTCCTTCGGGTACGAGACATACGGGGGAGACTTCGAGTACTGGAACGACAACGGCACGGCTTACGACACCGGGGACGACTACACCGGGGAGCGCCGCTACAACGGGTTCGATAACGCCGACGTACTCCTGAAATGGGAGGACGCGCACTGGCGCGCGCGGGCCTCGTGGGTGAGGCGCAACCGCGACCTGCCCCCGAGGGCCTGGGGGCGCGACAGGCCTGGCGTGGCGGACCACCCGCCGGGCGCGCTGCTGGATACGGATAGATGGGACGTCTCATTAGGGCGCGGGCAGGACGCGGGCGACGTCAAATGGAGCTGGGGGCTGACTTACACCGGGCAGAGCAAGAAGTACGACAGCAGAAGGGGTAACTTAAACAGCCTGATAGGCGTGATCGACGTGGACAAGAGCGAGTACACCGCATCACGCTTCGGCGTTCAGCTCGACGCGAGCGTCCCGCTGGGCGAGCGGCATTTCCTCGAACTGCTGGCCGAGTACGCGGGCGAGCGGCTGGACGTGGACGGCGATATGGTGTTCAAGGAACTAGGCGGGGAGGACAAATACAGCCGCCGCGACACGAGCGTGACCATACAGGACACGATATCTCTCGACGGGGAGGGGACGTTCCTGGCCACCCCGTCGCTGCGCTGGCACGGGCAGGACGACGAGTCGCACCTCACCTGGCAGATAGCGTTCACCAAGGAGTTCTCGCCCGAATGGATGCTCAAGGGCACATTCGGCACGTACGCCCGCGCGCCGAACATGTACGAGCGCTACGGCGACGGCGCTTTCATCCTCCCCGCCGACGGGGATATGAGCTGGGAGACGGGCAGGCAGTTCGACGTGGGGGTCATCTGGAACGCGCGCCTGGGGCCGCCGTGGAACGCGCGCGTGAACGCGTCAGTCTCCGGCTTCTGGCGCGATACCGACGATTTGATAGAGTTCCTGATGGACAGCCCGCAGTTCGGGCGCTACGCCAACATCGCCGAAGCGGAGGTCAAGGGCGTGGAGGCGGAGGCCGCTATAGACTGGGAGAGATGGAGCCTGGGCCTGTCCGGGACGTGGATGGACGCGAAGAACAAGACGCCGGACACGGGGTCCACGCGCTCTCAAGGCATGTGGCTGCCGAACCGCCCCCGGTGGGCGGGATCCGCGCGGCTGACGAGGAAGTTCGCCAGGGGGTCGGCGTTCGCGGAGTACCGGTATACGGGGGCGAACTTCGCGGACCGCTCGGAGAACATACTCTTTGACGCGAGGGGCGTGGTCAACATAGGCGCGAAATACAGCCTGAGCCCAACCGCCACGCTGACCGTTGGGGTGGACGACCTTTTAGACGAGGCGGATTCCTGGAGGATGTACCCCGCCGGAGGCCTGAACGGCCCCACGCGTATGCTCTGGTACCCTGTCGAGGGGCGCACGTTCTACATGACTCTCGACATGGAGTTCTGACGGGATGAAAAAGCCGCAAAAGCCGTTCATGTACAAACCGGACCTGCCTCCCGAGTACAACACCCAGAGGCTGGAGCGCTATATTGCTCAGGCGTCGAATCCGACGATGGCGCATCTGAGTAACTGGCTCGGCGAAGAGACCGAAATAAAGGGGTGCGCGGACGCGCGCAATATGCTCTTCACGATGACGTTCACCCACGCGCGCCTCGGCACGCTGGGGCAGGTGGATCTGGTGTTCGAGAGCGACCGGGCGCTGCCGGGCAAAGTGGAGACCCGCGTCTACTCCGGCGGATGGGGCGCTCCCGCCGCGCCGGAGGAATTGGATGAGCGCAGGGCTATTATGAGGAAGATCAACAAGAAAGCCGTAAGGCAGTTCATCCTGAAGTCGCGGTGGAGCATCTTCTACTACAGCGGAGAGGAACTGCTCGAATCGTGGACAGTTATCGAAGTCAGCATAACGAGGGTCAAGAGCATGGCCTACCACAGATCTCCGCCCGGCACGGACATGATAAAGCTGGTCCCGCCAAAGGGGCAGGGGAGAACGCTGATCCGAACAGCGAAGAAACAGTGGGTACACGAGGGCTAGGCGGCGGGATATAAAACGTTGGCGGACGGCGCGTTTTTGCGCCGCCGGAGATTATGCAGACCTCCCAATCGGTGCAAAAATGAGAGCATCGATTGGGAGGTTGTTGTGTGGCAAAGAGAAAACACACCCAGGAAGAGCGTGAGTGCCGCGCCAAGATAACACCGTTTCCCCAGCCGTAACGGATATGGCTCGCGACCGTGCCGGATTATCGCAAATTTGCTATTGACGTGATATATCAAATTTGCGATAATAATATCGCGTTCAGGGGGTATGTTATTAGATGTATAATGTGATATTTTACAGCGACAGCAAAGGAAATGAACCAATAGCGGACTATATTAACGAATTAAGACAAAAATCCTACACCGATAAAAACGCGAGGATAAATTTCAGTAAAATCGTTGCCTATATCGATATACTCTACGAAAAAGGAACGCGGGCCGGTGAACCCGTTGTCAAGTACTTAGACGGCGGTATATGGGAGCTCAGGCCGCTTGACAACAGGATTCTATTTGCTTACTACAAAGACAATCTGTTTATCCTCCTGCACCATTTCACAAAGAAAACCAATAAGACTCCGCCGCGAGAACTTGACCAAGCCAAACGAAACCTTGCGGACTATATCGAAAGGAATGGTATGTAATGTCTACTAATTGGAAGGATTTTCGGAAAAACTTAAACTTAAGCCCCGAAGAAGAAGAAATAATCAACCTTGAAAAGTCGCTTATCGCCGCTGTTGTAGAGGCGCGGGAGCAGAGCGGCTTGACGCAAAAGCAACTGTCGGAGTTGTGCGGGATAAAGCAGCCGGTAATCGCGCGGCTTGAAAGCGCGGTGCATTCACCGCAGATAAACAGCATGATCAGGATTTTGAGGCCGTTAGGCTATACATTGGCGGTTGTAAAAGAAGAACCGGCGCCGCGATAAATATTAAACGCGCCCGTCCGCCGGACGAACATGTTATTTATTAAATTTTCAATATAGACGGGAGGGGTTGGGCAATATATAATTAAGCGGCGCCGGGCCTTCTCGGCGGTCTGTAAAATTTGAGGGGGCCGGGAGCGTTGCACGCACCTTAACAATTATATTTCCGGGAA
>JAISDM010000223.1 GCA_031264885.1 Peptococcaceae bacterium
TGGCGGCCAAACGCACCGTCATCGAGGCATACGAGGCGAAACAAGCCGGGAAAGATCATGAAGCGAAGATTGCCGCCGCTGCGGAATTGCTAGGCAGCCAGCCCCTCGCGCCGCGCGAGTACGACGACTGCGCCGTGCGGCAGCTCATCGACACCATCCGGGTAATAGACAAAGACCGAATCAAGATTACTTTCAAGGGCGGCATGGAGATTGAGCAGCGAATAGAAGCGCAATGACGCCGCTGCTCCCGCGGTACAGCACAAAACCGAAGCTGCTTATGAAGACAATGGAAGGAGATCCAGTGATGAAAACCATATCCACTGACGAACTCAAACGCGTGACGAAATCCGAGGGGCTTATACTGCAAGGCTGTGGCGGTGATCTGGACGAATGGGTCGCGGGGATCAACGACCTTTTTACGACAGAAGGCATCCTGCGGGATGGCGACACATTCAAAGATATCGCCGTCTTTACGCATGACGGGCTAACCAATATGCTGTTCAATATGGACGGCGTAAAGCTGGATATCGGCAAACTGGCGATGTGGAGACTTCAATCCCACTCCACATTCGGCGGAACCTGGCTGTCGGATTATTTACCCAACCGCTTGGGCGTCAACATGGATGAACCGCTGGAACAGCAAAAGCCCGAATGCCCGATCATCGGAGTGGACGGGAACATCTTCAACGTCATGGGGATCGCGGCGCGGACGCTGAAAAGGAATGGCATGGCGGACGCGGCGAGAGAGATGCAATCCCGCGTCACGGAGAGCGGCGGTTATGACAACGCCCTCGCCATCATCATGGAATATGTGGAGCCGGTCGAAGCCGGCGGTCACAATCAGGGAAGTATGGAGATGCGCTAGGTTAGACTGCGATCATGGAATAAATCCCACCTGCCGCCGCTGATTGTACTTGTTTTATCGCGTCAATCAGTGTACAATAAAGGCAAGAAAGGGCGGTGAGCCAAGTGGTTTACACGTTAGGGAAACTGGAACAAAAAATAGCGCCGATAGCACAAAAATACGACGTCCCGGCTGTGTATATCTTTGGCTCGTATGCCCGTAATCAAGCGACAGACGACAGCGATGTTGACGTGTTGATCAACCGCAAAGGCTCAAAGCTCGTCACTATGTTTGACTTGGGCGCTTTTTATAATGATTTGAACGAAAGCCTCGATAAAACGCTTGATTTGGTTACCGAGGACGCTTTGACGCAAGACGAAGTCAAACGCGGAACGCCGTGGTTTTTGGACAATCTGCAGCGGGAAAGGGTGAAAATCTATGACCGGCGGTGACATCCAACGCTTACAGCATATAAAAACCTGCGAGACGCCGTTTGCTCAAGAGGTGAGAACAGCGCCATGAATATAATCACAGGCGAAGAATTGGGATATCTCAAAGTTCCGGAACGCCCGCGCCGGCAGTTTCACGGCCTGATGAAATACCTGCGAGAGCAGTCTCCCGTTAGCCAATCGGTGTGTACCTTGTACGGTTTGCGGCGGACAGGTAAAACCACGCTCATCCTCCAGGCGATACAGGAATTGATCGGACAGGGCGTCCATCCGGAAACGGTCGGTTATTTCTCCGGCCAAAAAGGCGACGCCTTCGACGACCTGATCATAGAAACGGAAGCTCGAAAAAAGCTGAAATATATCTTCATCGACGAAATCGGCTTTTACGCCAACTTCTTGAAAAACGGCAATTATCTATACGACACGCTGGTACGCCTTTATGACAAAAAAGTGGTAATCGCCGGGACAAACCTGCTGGCTCTGTATCTTGCGGGAAAAGGCACGTTGTACGACAGATCTGGCATACTGCGCGTGCCATACCTCAGTTTTTACGAACACTGCGCCTTTGTGCCGGACGCCGAACCGACTAGGAAAGATTTCACGCAATATCTGCAAAACGGAGGGCTGTTTCAGCCGCCGGCGGATATTGCTGATTATGTGCAGTCCAGCATCACAAACTCCATCACAGAGTTGTTTGAAACGGAACCGGAGTCCGACATTTTCCCTTGGTTGAAGCCGGAATCAGAGGATGTGGACTGGAAGGGATATGTCAACACGGTTTTGCTGTTATCCAGCAACTACGTCAGCAACAGATCCTTTCAGGTTCCGCCAAGCATACGCGAGGATATTGAAGCGATAGACGCAGACGTCACACGCAAGGCGCTGCGGGATTTCAGACAGTATTTCAGCCTGTCGCCCCGTGACCGCGGCTTTCGGATGAAGCGGACAGAAACGGTGGCCTTGTTAGATTTCCTGACACACTGCGGTGTGATTACCGTTCTACCGAACCTTTTCGACGACACAGAGCCATACCGGTGTTATGTACAAACGCCATTCCTGCGTTTTCATTTTACCGACAAGTTGCAAAGCCTAACCGGCGGAGCTTCTATCCATGAGAACACGCCTCTATTCGGAAATCTGCTGGAAGCGGCTGTCGTCAGCGAGTACCGTTCCGCTCATCCGGGCGCGAAAACCTGTTTTGCCAGAACCCACCACCCGCGCGGCTCGGATGAGGTTTTTGAAATAGATTTGCTGGATATGGACGCTAAAAGAGGATACGAGATCAAACTGACCGAAAGCCGCGGATACAAAGGATTTGAAAAGCTTGGCGCCCGTCCGGAACTGAAAGGATTTCAATTTGAGATTTTGTCAGGCGCCGCATGTGTAGAGCAAATCTATCAATGGGGCAGAGAAGCGTATCAGGAACTAGAAAACACACAGCATTTCTCTGATCCGGAACTGAGGATGGAATAGGTTTGAGGCGGCTTATTTTTACTTGTTGTTTCCCTTTGCAAAATCGCGTATAATATAATCAAGGTGAGCATATGACCGTTGAAGAAAACAAAAACGCTAAAATCCTCACGGCGCTGCGCGAGGAAAAGGCGGCGCGTTTAAAAGGCGGGCTGTATCATCAGACGCAGATCAAGCTGGCTTTCAACTCCAACCGCATCGAAGGCAGCAAACTGTCGGAGGAACAGACACGGTATATCTTTGAAACCAACACCATAGACACAGAACCGGGGGAAGCGGTCAATGTGGACGATATCCTCGAAACGGTCAACCATTTCGCCTGTTTCGACTACATGCTGGAGAACGCGGACAAGAAACTTTCCGAGAATATGATCAAGGAATTCCACCGTCTGCTCAAGCGCGGCACTTCCCAGGAGCGGATCGACTGGTTCCGGGTCGGGGACTACAAGGCGAAACCAAATATGGTCGGCGACACGGTGACGGCGCCCCCCGGCAAAGTGGCTCAGGAGACGCGGAAACTTCTCGCAGAGTATTCAGGCAAGATTCCGGCTTCTTTCGACGACATCATAGACTTCCACTACCGCTTTGAAACCATACACCCCTTTCAAGATGGCAACGGACGGGTCGGACGCATCATCATGTTCAAGGAATGCCTGAAGAATGAGATTATGCCGTTTATCATCGACCATCAGCATAAGCAGTTCTATTACCGGGGATTAAGGGAGTTCCGAACAGAAAAAGGCTACCTCACGGA
>JAISDM010000224.1 GCA_031264885.1 Peptococcaceae bacterium
CCCCACGTGGGCCCCCCCCCACAAATTTATAAATCCCCCGGGGGGGTTTTAAAAAACCCCGCGTCACCCACCCCTTATTTTTTTTTAACCCCGCGCGCGTCTTCAAATTAATACTGCACCTGCCACAGAAAAAGGCCCTGGGGCGGCAGTGTCTTGCCCGCCAGCGCGCGCTTCTTCGACAGAATCAGCTCCGGAATGCTGTCCGGCGCTCTTTTTTTTGTTCCGACCTCCAGCAAGGTTCCCCCGATGATCCGCACCATGTTCCATAGGAAGCCGTTTCCGCCGACGGTCAGGACCAGCAGCGGGCCTTTCGCGCGGATTTGCATCCGCCAGACGGTCCGCGTGTAATCCCTCATGGGAACGGCGGGATCCTTGGCGCAGAAGCCCTCGAAGTCATGCGCGCCCAGGAAATGCGCCGCGCCCCGCCTCATGGCCTCCACATCCAGAGACTCCGGCACATGACAGGCGTAGTGCCTGAAAAAGGGGTTCATCCCTCTGTGGCAATAGAAAAAATACCGGTAAATTTTGCCCTTCGCGTCGAAACGCGCGTGGAAATCCTCCGGCTGGAGCCGGGAATCCCGCACCACAATGTCGCGGGGCAGCCGGGCGCGCGCGGCGTAGACATACCGGTCGGGGGGGATCGCGCTGCCGGTGTGGAAATTGACCACCTGCCCCAGAGCGTGGACGCCCGCGTCGGTACGGCCGGCGCCCGTCACCTGAACCTCATCCCCGGTCAGAGCGGTCAGGGCTTTTTCCAGACATTCCTGCACGGTGGCAAGCCCCGTTCCCCGCTGGGACTGGAAGCCGTGATAACAGGTTCCGTCATAAGCGACGCGCAATCTGATATTAGCCATAATAGACGCACACCGCCAAAAAAGCCGCGGACAGAATCAAGGCGGCCACATCCATTCCGCCCATCCGCAGCGCCCTCAGCCTCGTCCGGTTCTGTCCGCCCCGGTAGCAGCGCGCTTCCATAGCCATCGCCAATTCATCCGCCCTGCGAAAGGCGCTCAGGAACAGGGGCACCAGCAGGGGAATCAGGCTCTTGGCCTTGCGGATGAGATTCCCCGAATCAAATTCAGCGCCCCGGGCCATCTGCGCCTTCATGATTTTATCGGTTTCCTCAATTAAAGTGGGAATGAACCGCAAGGCGATGGTCATCATCATGGCCAGCTCATGGGCGAGGGGGATAAACACCGCCTTCATCAGATACTCCAGGCCGTCGGTGAGTACGATGGGCGTGGTGGTCAATGTCAGCAAAGATGTGACGCTGATCAAAAAAATCAGCCGCGCCGCCATCAATAAGCCTTGCTGAACGCCCGTCTCCGTAATTTGAAGAAATCTCCACTCCCACAGCACCGCTCCGCCCCGGGTCATAAAGAAATGCATCCCCATGGTGAACAGCAAAATAAACCACAGAGGCTTGACGCCTTTTATAAACAGTTTGACCGGGATCCGGGACAGGCTCAGCAAGATCAAGGTATACGCGGTCACAAAGGCATAACCCGTCAGGCTCTGAACCAGAAACAACCCGACCATGTACAGGAGCATCCCGATGATCTTGCTCCTGGGATCCAGTCTGTGGATCATGGAATCCCCCGGATAATATTGTCCGATGGTAATGTCTTTAAGCATCTCCGCCCCTCAATACCCTCGCGATTTCCCGGCGCGCTTCCTCAACCGTCAGAATGTCCGCCCGGACTTTTAACCCTTTTGCCCGCAAATCCAGCATCAGCTTCATCACATGGGGCACGTCCAGCCCGATCCGCTCCAATTCCGCGTGATGAGCGAACACCTGGCCCGTAACGTCATTATAAACGATTTTACCCTGGCTGACCACGATCAAACGCTGAGCCGTCCGGGCCACGTCGTCCATGCTGTGAGTCACAAACACCACCGCCATGCCCTGCCGGTGTAAATCCCGTATCTGTTCCATGATCTCATCCCGGCCTCTGGGATCCAATCCCGCGGTGGGCTCGTCCAGAATCAAATAACGGGGATCCATGGCCAGCACGCCGGCAATGGCGGCCCGGCGCTTCTCACCCCCGGACAGAACGAAGGGGGAAAGATCCTTATACTGCGCAAAGTCCAGCCTCACCATTTCCATGGCGCGCCGGACTCGCTCACGCGTCTGATCCCCGTCCAGGCCCAAATTCACAGGGCCAAAGGCAATATCCTGATATACGGTTTCATCGAACAGCTGATGCTCGGGATATTGAAAAACCAACCCCACCTTTTGACGGATCCGCTTCAGCGTCCCCGGTTCGGCTGTGGTTTGCAAACCGTCAACCTCCACCGTTCCCGAATTCGGCTTCAGCAGTCCGTTGAAATGCTGAATCAGCGTTGATTTCCCGGATCCCGTATGCCCGATGATTCCAATAAACTCCCCTTCCCGGATCTCCAGGCTGATATCCGTCAGCGCCGGAACCTCATAAGGGGTTTGGGGCTGATAAGTATAGGACACATGCTCCAGTATTATGGACATAAGGCCGCCACCATTTCTTCCACCGTCAAAATATCCTCCGCCAGGGTCACCCCTTCCTGACGCAGCTCATATGCCAGCTCTGTCATGGCGGGAACATCCAGCCCATGAGCTTTGACGGCCTCAACTTGAGAAAAAACCTGTTTCGGCGTCCCTTCCATGACAATCCCGCCTTCTTCCATCACGACTATCCGGTCCGCGAAAACAGCTTCTTCCATAATGTGTGTAATATGAACCACCGTCAGCCCCTCATCCCGGTTCAAATGCAGCAGGGTTTCCATGACTTCCCGCCTTCCCTGGGGATCCAGCATGGCGGTGGCCTCGTCCAGCACCAGCACCTGGGGCCGCATGGCCACAATGCCGGCAATGGCCACGCGCTGTTTCTGCCCGCCGGATAACAGATGCACCGCGCGGTTCTTGAACTCGCCCATATTCACGCTTTCCAGGGCTTCGTCCACGCGCCGCCGGATCAGCCCGGGCTCCAAACCGATGTTCTCCGGGCCGAAGGCTGTGTCCTCTTCCACCGATGAAGCGATCAGCTGATTGTCCGGATTCTGAAACACCATGCCTACCCGCTGGCGAATCTCCCAAATGTTCTTCGGGTCGGAGGTATCCAGGCCGTCCACCCAAACGGAGCCCTCCGCCGGCTGAAGGAGGGCGTTGAGATGCTTGGCTAAAGTGGATTTGCCGGATCCGTTATGTCCCAATACCGCCAGGAACTCGCCCTTATTCAATTCAAGGGATATCCCCTTTAAAGCTTCTTTGACGCCTCCCTGAGGCGTTTGATACACGCAAGTCAAATCCTTCACCCGAATCAAAGAAGCGTCCTCCTCCCAGGCGCGCCTGTCACGAAGATATAGGCTCAGACCAGTTCGATCATCACCATCGGCGCGGCGTCTCCCTTGCGGTTCCCCAAACGCACAATCCGGGTGTAGCCGCCCTGACGCTCCTCATATTTCGGGCCGACCTCATCAAACAACTGTTTCACCACAGCCTCGTCCACGATATACGCCAGCGCCTGACGGCGGGCGGCCAGATCCCCCTGCTTGCCCAGGGTGACCATTTTTTCCGCCACGCTCCGCAGCTCCTTGGCTCTGGCGGCGGTGGTCTGTATCCGGCCATGACGTATCAGGGACGTGGTCATGCTTCTAAGCATCGCCCGGCGCTGTCCGCTGTTCTTGTTCAGCTTCCTGTAATTCACTGGTCTTCCTCCTACTCATCGTCTTTGCGCAAAGCCAAACCCAGGAAGGACAATTTTTCATCCACTTCTTCCAGGGATTTTTTTCCAAGGTTGCGTACTTTCATCATATCCTCTTCGGTTTTCATGATCAATTCGCCCACCGTGTTGATGCTGGCCCTTTTTAAGCAGTTGTAGGACCGGACCGATAAGTCCAGTTCCTCGATGCTCATATCCAGAATCTTATCCCGTTCTTCTTCCTCTTTCACCACCATGATTTCCACATCGTGGACCTTCTCCGTCAAGCCGACAAATAATTTCAGGTGGTCGTGAAGAATCTTGGCCGACAGGCTCACGGCCTCGTCCGGCTCTATGGAACCGTTGGTCCAAACCTCCATGGTCAGCTTATCATAATCGGTAATTTGCCCGACGCGGGTTTCCGTTACATTATAATTGACTTTGGTCACCGGTGAGAATACCGAATCCACCGGAATGATCCCAATCACATGATCCTCTTTTTTGTTCCGCTCGGCGACGCGGTAGCCCCGCCCCGACTCCACCTGGAGCTCCATTCCAAGCCGGGCGCCTTCTTCCAAAGTGGCGATGTGCAGCTTGGGATTGAGTATCTCCACGCTGCTGTTCTTGACAATATCCTCGGCGGTCAGTTCCCCCGGTCCTTCCGCGTCCACCCTCAAGACCTGCTGTTCATCGCCATATATCTTCAGCGCCATCATCTTCAAATTGAGTATAATATCTGTCACGTCCTCCACTACGCCCACGATAGAAGAAAACTCATGGAGAACTCCGTCAATCTTTACCGTAGTCACAGAGGCCCCAGGCAGCGACGACAGCAGCACGCGCCGGAGGGAATTGCCCAACGTCACGCCATAGCCCCTTTCCAGGGGTTCTACCACATAACGGGCGTAAGTCCGTTCTTCGTTCTGCTCCACACATTCGATCCTGGGCTTCTCAATTTCTATCATCAGCGACCTCCTCATCCAATAAAAACCAGATATTTCGGCCTCAATACCACATTCCTTAACTATCTGGAATACAACTCAACGATCAAATGTTCCTGCACGGAAACATCAATTTGATCCCTGACAGGCATCGCGACCACATTGCCGACCATCTGCTCCGCGTCGGAGGACAGCCAGGCCGGAAGCAGCCTTGTGGCGGCCAATTCTTTGATCTGCTTGATTTTTTCGGATTCCCTGCTTTTCTCTTTGACACTGATGACATCCCCCACTTTGACCAATATGGAAGGGATATTCGCTTTATGCCCATTCAAAGTGAAATGATTATGCCGGACCAACTGTCTCGCTTCCGCTCTGGAATTGGCGAACCCGAGCCGGTAAACCACATTGTCCAGTCTGCGTTCCAAAAGGGTCAGCAAGTTCTCGCCGGTAACCCCTTTCTGACGGTCCGCTTTTTTAAAATACAAACCGAACTGTTTCTCCATCAAACCGTAAATACGGCGGGCTTTCTGTTTTTCTCTCAATTGTGTGCCGTATTCGGTAACTTTCTTCCGTCCTTGCCCATGCTGACCGGGAATCGGGCGTCCGCGCTCTATGGCGCACTTACCCGTATAGCAGCGATCCCCTTTCAAAAACAGCTTGCTTCCCTCGCGGCGGCACAGCCGGCAAACAGGACCTGTATATCTCGCCATTAAACTTATCCCTCCTCAGACTCTTCTGCGCTTTGGCGGACGGCATCCGTTATGAGGAATCGGCGTCACATCCTTAATGACGCTCACCTCAAGGCCGGACGCCTGAAGGGAACGGATCGCCGCTTCCCGTCCTGAACCGGGGCCCTTGACAAAGCACTCTACTTCCCGCATTCCATGCTCCATAGCCGCTTTCGCCGCTTTTTCCGCCGCCAGCTGAGCGGCGAAGGGCGTACTCTTCCTGGAACCTTTGAATCCCATTCCACCGGAGCTTGCCCAGGATATGGCGTTGCCCGCGGGATCCGTGATGGTCACGATGGTATTGTTAAAGGTTGACTGTATATGCGCGACGCCCCGTTCGATGTTTTTGCGCTCACGCCGCTTGACCCGCCCCGCTGTATTTCTCTTTGGCATTTAAACTGCACTCCCCCCTGATTATTTCTTTTTTCTTCCGGAAACGGTACGGCTGGGCCCTTTCCTGGTCCTGGCGTTGGTCTTGGTCCGCTGCCCGCGCACCGGCAAGCCCCTGCGGTGGCGCAAGCCCCGATAGCAGCCGATTTCCATCAAACGTTTGATATTGAGCGAAATCTCTCTTCTCAGATCTCCCTCAACCTTGCAGTCTTTATCTATAATGTCACGAAGCCGGATCACTTCTTCTTCCGTGAGATCCCTGACCCGTGTGTCGGGATTGACTCCCGTCTTCAGCAAAATGGTCCGGGCGGTTGTTTTTCCGATGCCATAAATATAGGTCAGGCCGATTTCCACCCGTTTTTCTCTGGGCAAGTCAATGCCCGCGATTCTCGCCATGAGCTGCCTCCTCTTTTATAAATTCCCCATAACCCACTAAAAAACTATCCCTGTCTCTGCTTATGCTTCGGATTTTCACAAATCACTCTGACCCGGCCTTTGCGCTTGATGATCTTGCATTTCTCACACATGGCCTTCACAGACGGTCTGACTTTCATTGCCGCGCCTCCTTTATCGACTCCCTTATCGGCTCCGCTTTCCGCCGCTTCTCATCATTTGAAACGATACGTAATCCGTCCCCGCGATAAATCATACGGGGATAACTCCACCGTCACCCGGTCTCCAGGCAAAATCCGGATAAAATTCATGCGTATCTTGCCCGACACATGCGCAAGCACCTTATGCCCGTTGGCTAATTCTACCCAAAACATCGCGTTTGGAAGGGGCTCCAGGACAGTGCCCTCTACTTCAATGACATCCTGTTTAGACATGGTATACTAAACTCCTTTCAACCGTCAAGTTGAGTTAATATCCAAGGACCCTGTTCCGTTATGGCGATGCTGTGTTCGAAATGAGCCGACCTTGCTCCATCCTTGGTAACGACGGTCCATTTGTCCGCCAGAACCTTCACTTCATATGTGCCTATGTTCACCATAGGCTCAATGGCCAGAGACATGCCCCGCCTCAGCCGCGGGCCTCGCCCCGACTTTCCGTAGTTGGGTATCTGAGGCTCTTCATGCATGGTCGTACCGACGCCGTGCCCCACATAATCCCTCACCACCGAAAAGCCTTTGCTCTCCACGTAAGTCTGAATCGCGTGAGAAATATCGGACAGGCGATTCCCGATCACCGCCTGCTCAATGCCCTTCGTCAGCGCTTCCCGCGTCACTTCCAGCAAACGCGCGCTGTCCGCGTCTATTTCGCCGATGGGCAGCGTCACCGCCGCGTCGCCCACGTAGCCGTTGACGATGGCCCCCACGTCGATACTGATAATATCTCCAGATTTTACCTGTCTTAAACGGCTGGGGATCCCGTGGATCACTTCCTCATTGACGGACGCGCATATGTTGCCCGGGAAACCGTTGTAGTCCTTGAACGCGGGCACACCGTGACGCTTCCGGATGAACGCGGTGGCGATCCGTTCCAATTCCCCCGTGGTCACTCCCGGCGCCGCCGCTTCCGACACCGCCCGTATCGCGCCTGCCACGACCTGACCCGCCGTGTAGAGCATCTCCAGTTCCCGCGCGGATTTACAAATAATCATGAACGTCTCCCATGAATGGCATTCATAATCTCCCCCGCGACGTCTTCCACCGATTGATTCCCGTCAATATCCGCCACCAGGCCCTGTTTGGCGTACCAATCCAAAAGGGGCCGGGTCTGCCGCTCATAAACATCCAGGCGTTTGCCCACTGTCTCCGCCCCGTCGTCGTCCCTCTGGTATAATTCGCCGCCGCATTGATCGCAGACGCCTTCTTTGGCGGGCGGATTAAACAGCACATGGAAGCTGGCGCCGCACACATGGCACATCCTGCGGCCTGTGATCCGGGCCATCAGTTCCTCCCGTCCGGCTGCGATGTTCAGCACAATATCCAGCGGGGCCTGAACGCTCTCCAGAATCCGGTCCAAAGCCTCCGCCTGGGGAATGGTTCTGGGGAAACCGTCCAGCAAGAAACCCTTCAGGCAATCCGGCTCCATCAATCTTTCCCGGACAATCCCGACGGTCACCTCATCGGGCACCAATTGACCCGCGTCCATGAAGCCTTGCGCCTCAAGTCCCAGCGCCGTGCCTTCCTCCACCGCTTTGCGGAACATATCTCCCGTGGAAATATGAGGCGCCGCCAGCGCCTTGCTCAGGAGCACAGCCTGGGTGCCCTTGCCCGCTCCCGGCGGGCCCATCAATAAAGTTCTCATACCGGCCCCCTTCCCGTCACTTCAGGAAGCCCTGATAGTTGCGCATCAGCATTTGGGATTCCATCTGCTTCATGGTATCCAATGCCACGCCCACCACAATCAGCAGGCTGGTGCCCCCAAACTGCAAGGGCAAAGCGGTGAACCGCGTCATCAATGTAGGCAGCACCGCGATCAGCGCCAGAAAGACCGCGCCCGCCAAGGTAATGCGGCCGGACACCTTCTCAATATACTCGGAGGTGGGCCGTCCCGGACGCAGACCGGGGATGAATCCGCCGTATTTCTTCAGGTTCTCGGCAATGTCGTTGGCGTTAAACGTAATAGCCGTATAGAAATAGGTAAAGAATATAATCAGCAGAGCGTACACAACCTGATACCAGATGTTTGTGAATCCGAAGGTCTGAGCGATCCAGGCCGCGGTTTGATTGTCGGGGAACCAGGACGCCACCGTTCCGGGGAACATCAGCATGGTCATAGCGAAGATAATGGGAATTACCCCCGCCTGATTGACCTTCAGAGGGATGTGCGTACTCTGTCCTCCATATACCTTGCGGCCTACCACCCGTTTGGCGTACTGTACGGGGATCTTGCGCTGCCCCTCCTGAATCATGATGACCCCGGCAATGATCAGAACGCAGACGACCGCGATCAGAACCACCACCAGCGGATTGGCCGTCCCCGCTCTCAAATACTCATAAATGGTATAGACGCCGCTGGGCACCCTGGACACAATGCCCGCGAAAATCAAGATAGAAATGCCGTTCCCGATGCCTTTCTCATTGATCAACTCGCCCAGCCACATCAAGAACGCCGTGCCCGCCGTCAATGAAATGGCGATCAGCAGATTGCCTACGAAACTGGGGTTCAGCAAAGCGGCCCGCAATCCCATGGAAATCCCGATGGACTGAACGAAGGCCAGAACGACCGTCAGATAACGCGTGTACTCCGCCAGCTTCTTGCGCCCGTCCGTCCCTTCCTTCGACAGCCGTTCCAGGGCGGGAATGACCACGGTCAGAAGCTGTATGATAATGGAAGCGTTGACATAGGGCGTAATGCTCATGGCAAATATAGAGAACTTCTTAAACGCGCCGCCGGATATCACGTCAAAGAATCCCAGCAGCTGGCCGGAATCCACCAATTCATTGATGACGTCGTGATTGATGCCAGGAACCGAGATATGAACCCCCAGGCGAAAAACCAGCAGCATCCCCATGGTAAAAATAACCTTCGCTCGAAGTTCCTTGACCTTCCAGGCGTTTTTCAATACATCCAGCAACTAAATCACCTCAACTTGTCCGCCCGCCGTTTTGATTTTCTCCTCCGCCGTCTTAGAAAAGCCCTGGGCTTTCACCGTCAGCGCCTTGGTCAATTCACCATTGCCGAGGATCCGGATTCCATCGCGGACATTCTTAATCAAACCGCACTCCACCAAGGTTTCCGGCGTCACCATCGTTCCGGACTCGAAGCGGGTTTCCAATTGCTTTACGTTGACCACCACATATTCTTTTTTGAATATATTGGTAAAACCGCGTTTGGGCATCCGTCTTTGCAGCGGCGTCTGGCCGCCCTCGAAGTAAGGCCCCTTGCCTCCGCCTGCCCGCGCTTTCTGTCCCTTATGCCCGCGGGCGGCCGTCTTGCCCATGCCCGAACCCGGGCCGCGTCCCTTGCGCAAAGCCGCGCGCCGGGAACCTTCCCCCGGTTTCAATTCTGAAAGCTTCATCATCCACCTCCTAGTCCACATTCTCCACTTCCAGCAAATGCCGGATTCTCCGTACCTTGCCCATGATGTCGGGCGTATTCTCCTGAATCACACAGTCGTTGGTCTTTCTCAGTCCCAGAGTCCGCGCGCAGTCCCTGACCTTCTGATTATAGCCGATGACGCTTCTTTTCAGGATAATTTTAATCTTAGCCATTTTATCCTCCTAGCCCAATAATTCCTCAACGGTCTTGCCGCGGAGTTTCGCCACGTCTTCGGCGCGCTTGAGGCTCATCAAGCCTTGAAGCGTGGCGCGCACCATATTGTTGGCGTTGTTGGAGCCCAATGACTTGGTCAGGATATCCCGGACGCCCGCCAATTCAAGCACCGCGCGGACAGGACCTCCCGCGATGACGCCGGTTCCTTCCGACGCCGGTTTCATAAAAACGGAACCCGCGCCGAATATCCCGGTCACCTGATGCGGGATCGTCGTTCCTTTCATGGGCACTTCAATCAGATTTTTGCGGGCGTCTTCCATGCCCTTGCGTATGGCTTCCGGAACCTCCGTGGCTTTGCCCAGTCCCATGCCCACATGCCCGGCACTGTCGCCCACCACGACCAGCGCGCTGAAACTAAACCGGCGCCCGCCCTTGACCACTTTGGCGACCCGGTTGATATAGACGACTCTTTCCGCTAATTCCAAACTTTTGCCGTCAATTTTGGACATTCCTTTTTCCCCTTCCTCGCTAAAACTCTAAGCCGGCTTCACGGGCGCCGTCCGCGACCGCTTTCACCCGCCCGTGATAGAGGTTCCCGCCCCGGTCAAACACGACCGCTTTCAGCCCTTTTTCCACCGCTTTTTTCCCGACGATCTCGCCGACCCTGCGGGCTGCCGCCAAATCGCCGGTGTTCTCCAACTCGCCTTTCAGCGGCGCTTCCAGAGTGGAAGCGGAACACAGCGTCATCCCCTTGGAATCATCAATAATTTGAGCGTATATGTGCTTTAGGCTTCTGAACACCGCCAGCCGCGGCCGTTCCGGCGTCCCGACGATATGCTTGCGAATCCTCAAATGTTTCTTCTGGCGCATTTTTTTGCGGTCAGGTTGTGTTATCACAAGAAATCCACTCCTTTTTTGGGACAGTTTTTGCCGTCCCATTCCGTTTATTTCTTCTTGCCGGCCTTGCCCGCCTTGATCCGGACCGTCTCGTCGCTGTAACGGATGCCCTTGCCCTTATAGGGTTCGGGTTTGCGTATCTTGCGGATATCCGCCGCCAGCTGTCCGACCTTCTCTTTATCAATGCCTCTGACGATGACTTTGTTGGGCGCGGGGACCTCAATCTCAAGCCCTTCCTCCGGGACCACTTCCACCGGATGCGAATACCCCACCGCCAGAACCAGCTTGCTGCCCTGTTTGTTGGCGCGGTATCCGATTCCCACCAGATCCAGAGACTTCTCATAGCCCGAGGTTACGCCTACCACCATGTTATTAATCAAAGTGCGGGTCAGACCGTGCAGAGAACGATGCTTCTTGGCGTCGCTGGGCCTGGTCACCTGAATGACTCCGGATTCCAGGGCCAAAGCCATTTCCTCCGACAGGGTCCTGGACAGGGTTCCCTTAGGGCCTTTAACCGTCACATGGCTCCCATCAATTTTAACCTCCACTCCCGCGGGTACGGGAATGGGCATTTTCCCAATTCTCGACATTTTTCCGCCTCCTTACCACAGGCAGCAAAGAACCTCGCCGCCTAATCCGCGCTTCCTGGCTTCTTTATCCGTCATGACGCCATGGGATGTGGAAATCACGGCGATTCCAAGGCCGCCCAATATTCTGGGCACTTCGTCTTTGTTGACATAAACGCGCAATCCCGGCCTGCTGATACGCTTAAGCCCGGATATGACCTTCTGCTTATTGGCGCCATATTTAAGGTATAAACGCAAAATCCCCTGCTTCCCGTCCTCAATATACTCATAATCCTTGATCATGCCCTCGTTCTTCATGATCTCGGCGATGTTCTTCTTGATTCTGGAGGCCGGAATTTCTACTTTGTCATGATAAACGGAATTGGCGTTCCGAACCCTCGTCAAAAAATCCGCAATGGGATCCGTCATAACCATTGAGTCAACCCCCCCTTTCTCTTACCAACTGGATTTGGTCACGCCGGGAATCTGTCCCTCGTAAGCCAGCTCACGAAAACAAATGCGGCACATGCCAAATTTCCGCATATAAGCATGAGGGCGTCCGCAGATTTTGCAGCGATTATAGGCTTGAACCGCGTATTTGGGCGCTCTTTGCTGTTTCAGTACCAAAGATTTCTTGGCCACTTCGCTTCCTCCTCGTTTTACTGTTTCTCAAGTCTTATCGATCCGCGAAGGGCATACCCATCAGCTTCAGCAATTCCTTCGCCTCCTCGTCGGTCTTGGCCGTGGTGACAAACACAATGTCCATCCCGCGCATTTTATCGATCTTATCATAATCGATCTCCGGAAACACCAGCTGATCCCTGAGTCCCAAAGTGTAATTCCCCCGGCCGTCAAAGGACTTGGCCGAAACGCCGCGGAAGTCCCGAACCCGGGCCAGCGCCACGTTCAAAAGTTTGTCGGTGAAATGATACATCTTCTGGCTTCTCAGCGTGACTTTGACGCCGATGGGCATCCCCGTCCGGATTTTGAACGCCGCGATGGATTTCTTCGCTTTGGTGACTACGGGCGTCTGTCCGGTGATGGCGCGGAGGTTGTCGATGGCGCCGTCCATGGCCTTGGGGTTCTGCACCGCTTCTCCCATGCCGATGTTGACCACGACTTTATCCAGCTTGGGGATTTCCATGATGTTTTTATAATTAAACTTCTGCATCATCGCAGGAATGACTTCCTTCCGGTATTTCTCTTTCAAGCGGTCCACGATCGTTCTCCTTTCAGCTTATTTATTTATCAAACTGCTCGCCGCACTTGTTGCAAACCCTGACCTTCCTGCCGTCGGCAAGCAAAAGCTTATTGACGCGAACGGGCGCTTTGCATTTATCGCAATATATCATCACATTGGAACTGGCGATGGGCGCTTCCTTGGTAATAATGCCGCCCTGCATCTTTGACTGGCTGGGCTTGGTATGCCGCTTCACCAAATTGACGCCCTCCACCAGAACCCGGCCTTTGGCCCGGTCTACGGCCAGAACCTTGCCTTTCTTCTGGAAAGCCGCGTCCTTTCCGGATATGACCTGCACGGTGTCGCCTTTTTTGACGTGTACTTTCATACTTTTTTTCACCTCCGACTCTCAGATTATCAGATGACTCGCGCCGGTTCGCCGGCCTTACAGCACCTCGGGGGCCAGGGAAAGGATCTTGACAAACTCATGCTCCCTGAGTTCTCTGGCTACCGGCCCAAAAATACGGGTGCCCCTGGGACTTTTGTCGTCTCTGATAATGACAGCCGCGTTTTCATCGAAGCGGATATGAGAGCCGTCCACACGCCGAACCGCGTCCCTGGTCCGGACGACCACGGCCTTGACCACTTCGCCCTTCTTTACCACGCCGCCCGGCGAGGCTTCTTTGACCGTCGCCACAATGACGTCGCCGATGGAAGCGTAGCGGCGGTATGATCCTCCCATGCAGCGAATGCACAGCAGCTTCTTGGCCCCTGTGTTGTCCGCCACCTTCAATATCGATTCCTGCTGAATCATGCCTTCTACCTCCTGCTCAAATCCTTGTCCTTAGCCTTATCCAACGAAATCCGGCGCTTTTTCCACAACCTGCACCACTCTGAAAAATTTCTCTTTGCTCAAGGGACGCGTCTCCATGATGCGGACTCTGTCCCCTACGCGGCATTCGTTCTTTTCGTCGTGGGCCTTATATTTCTTGGATTTCTTGATGATTTTGTTGTAAACAGGATGCCTGGTAGACCTGGTCACGGACACAACCACCGTCTTATCCATTTTATCGCTGACTACAAGTCCCTGAAGGGTCTTGTGATTCGCTTTATCCAACGCAGATACCTCCGTTTCCCCATAGATTTATTTCCTGACCAGGCCCAGTTCTTTTTCCCGCAGAACCGTCTTGGTCCGGGCGATGCTCTTCCTGACCTCCCGCAAGCGCATGGGGTTATCCAGTTGACCTGTGGCATGCTGAAAGCGCAGATTGAACAATTCTTCCTTAAGCTGAATGACCTGCTGATCCAACTCAACGGGCGTCATATCTCTGAGGGAATTAGTTTTCACCCGCTTCATCTCCCATCTCTTCACGCTTTACAATTTTGGTCTTGACAGACAATTTATGAGACGCCAGCCGCAGCGCTTCACGGGCGGTTTCTTCCGGCACGCCGGCGATCTCGAACATCACCCTGCCGGGTTTGACCACGGCCACCCAATATTCGGGGGAGCCTTTGCCGCTGCCCATGCGGGTCTCGGCCGGTTTCGCCGTAATGGGCTTATCCGGAAAAATCTTGATCCACACCTGACCGCCGCGCTTGATGTAGCGGGTCATGGCAATACGCGCCGCCTCGATCTGCCGGTTGGTGATCCAGCCGAGTTCCAGCGCCTGTATTCCGTATTCTCCGTAAGAGACCTTCGTTCCGCGGGTGGCTTTCCCTCGCATCACACCTTTGTGGGGACGGCGCCATTTAACTCTCTTTGGCACGAGCATTGTCTGTTTCCTCCTTCCTGTTCTTGGCGTCAGGAAGTATTTCGCCTTTGTAAATCCAAACCTTTACGCCGATCTTTCCGTACGTGGTGCTGGCTTCGGCAAATCCATAGTCGATATCGGCTCTCAGCGTGTGCAGAGGCACCTTGCCTTCGCTGTACCACTCGGTACGGGCGATTTCAGCGCCGCCCAGCCTGCCGCCGCAGGATATCTTCACGCCTTGGGCGCCTAAACGCATGGTGCGGTTGACGGCCTGCTTCATGGCCCTGCGGAACGCGATCCTCTTGACCAGCTGCGCGGCGACGCCTTCCGCCACCAATTGCGCGTCCATTTCCGGCTTCTTGATTTCAAAGATATTCACATTGACCCTTTTTCCGGTCATTTTTTCCAGAGTTCTGCGCAAGTTCTCCACTTCCACCCCGCCGCGGCCGATGACGATACCCGGTTTGGCCGTCTTAACGGTCACCTTGACCCGGTTGGCGGAGCGTTCGATGTCCACGCCGGAAATTCCCGCCTGAAACAGTTTTTTCTTAATATATCCGCGAACCTTGATGTCTTCATGCAAAAACTCAAGATAGTTCTTATCCGCGTACCAATTGGACTCCCAATCCCGGATGATGCCAACCCTCAGGCCCTTAGGATGTACTTTCTGCCCCACGGTTATCTCTCCTCCTTCTCGCTGACAATGATTGTAATATGGCTGCTGCGTCTCTTTATAACATCCGCGCGGCCTTGCGCTCTGGGCATCAGACGTTTGAGACTGGGCCCCACATCCACAAAGGCGGTTTTGACATAGAGGGCATCTGTGTTCATCTCGTAATTATGCTCCGCGTTGGCAATCGCCGACCGCAGCACCTTATAAATCGGGCCGGCCGCTTTATGGGTGGCGAACCGCAGAATCGCCTGGGCTTCGCCCACTTCTTTTCCGCGAATCAGGTCAATCACCCGGCGCGCTTTCCTGGGAGAGACGCGAATATGCCTGGCAATCGCTTTGGATTCGTTTTCCTGGCTCATAACTGATATCCCCCCTCTCCCATTATCTGGTCCCGCTGCTCTTCTCGCCGGCGTGACCCCGGAAGGTCCGCGTAGGCGCGAATTCGCCCAGTTTGTGTCCCACCATATCCTCCGTTACATACACCGGTATATGCTTCCTTCCATCGTGAACCGCGATGGTGTGGCTGACCATTTCCGGAAAAATCGTGGAACGCCGGGACCAGGTCTTGATCACACGTTTTTCGTTGGTGTCGTTCATATTATGAACTTTCCTGATCAGGCTGTCTTCTACATAAGGGCCTTTCTTTAAAGATCTGCCCATCCAAACGCCTCCTTATTTAATGAACATGGATTCCGGGACAAGCCCGGAATGACGGGGTGTGTCTCCCGGATGACGGGGTGTGTCTCCCGGACGACGGGGTGTGTCTCCCGGACGACGGGGGTTCCCCGGATTCCTTACTTCTTCTTTCTGGACTTGACAATATATTTATTGCTGGGGTTCTTCTTCTTGCGGGTGTTGCCGCCGATGGCGGGCTTGCCCCAGGGTGTCACGGGATTCTTGCGTCCGATGGGGGACCGGCCTTCGCCGCCGCCGTGGGGATGATCCACCGGATTCATAACCACGCCGCGGACTGTGGGACGCAGCCCTTTCCAGCGGTTCCTTCCCGCTTTCCCGATATTGATGATCTCGTTTTCCAGATTCCCCAGCTGACCGATGGTCGCCCGGCACCGTGCCAGAACCTTGCGGACTTCACCGGATGGCAGCCGGATCGACACATATGAGCCTTCCTTCGCCATCAGCTGCGCCCCGGTTCCGGCTGAGCGGACGATCTGGCCGCCTTTTTCCGGTTTCAGCTCAATATTGTGAATGATGGAGCCTACCGGGATGTTGGCCAGGGGCAGCGCGTTGCCGATCTTGATGTCCGCCTGGGGCCCGGATTCCACCATGTCATTGACTTTCAGCCCGTGGGGCGCCAGAATATAGCGTTTCTCGCCGTCCCGATAATGGAGCAGCGCGATATTGGCCGTCCGGTTGGGATCGTATTCAATGGTCGCGACTCTGGCCGGAACTCCGTCCTTGTTCCGCTTGAAATCAATCGCGCGGTACATCCGTTTATGCCCGCCGCCATGGTGGCGGACCGTGATCCGGCCTTTATTGTTGCGCCCGGCGGTTTTTTTTACGGGTTCGATCAGAGAACGCTCCGGTTTGTCCGCGGTGATCTCCTCAAAGGTCGAAACCGTCATCTGGCGCAGACCCGGCGACGTAGGTTTGAAGCTTTTAACTGGCATAAATCCTATGCCTCCTTATTCGTCAAAGATTGGAAGTTTTTGTCCGTCTTTCAAAGTAATGATGGCTTTCTTCCATTGGGCGGTCATCCCGGAAGTACGCCCCTGCCGCTTCAGTTTACCCGGCACGTTCATGGTCCGGACATGGGTCACATCCACATGAAAAATACTCTCCACCGCCTGCTTGATTTCGATTTTATTCGCTCTTTTATCCACCCGGAAGGTGTATTTGTTCTCGGCCATCATATCGGATGTTTTCTCTGTAATGACCGGCCTGATCAAAACATCATGCAGATCACGCATCGGCCAGCACCTCCTGGATTTTTTGAATGGCGTCCTGAGTGGCCACCATTACGTCATGATTCAAGATATCGTATACATTGACGCCGTCGCTGGCCATAGGCAGAACCCCCTGGATATTGCGGGCGGACAGCATGACGAATTCCGGATTGTCCGCGGTGACGATCAGGGCTTTGCCGGATACATTCAGATTGCTCAAGATCCGAACCATATCCTTGGTCTTAGGGGCTTCCAGGCTCAATTGATCCAGCAAGATCAAATTGCCGCCGGACACCTTATCGGATAAGACGGATTTCAGCGCCAGCCGCCTCTTCTTACGCGGAATCGAATATTGATAGCTTCTGGGCTTCGGCGCGAATATGACGCCGCCCTTCTTCCACAGAGGCGATCTGGAACTCCCCGCTCTGGCGCGGCCGGTTCCCTTCTGTCTCCAGGGCTTCTTTCCGCCGCCGCTGACCTCCGCGCGGGTTTTGGCGCTCTGGGTTCCGCGGCGCCGGCTGGCCAGCTGCATCACCACGGCCTCGTGAACCACGGCCTCGTTGGGCGTGACGCCAAAGACGCTGTCGTCCAGCTCCACTTCCCCCACCTGCTGCCCGTCTGTATTATAAAGCGCGACCTTAGCCATTATTTCGCCTCCTTGACGGAATTCTTGATAGAGAGCAGCCCTTTTCTGGCGCCGGGCACAGCCCCGCGGACCAAGATCAGATTTTTTTCAGGATCCACTCTCACCACCAAAAGCTTCTGAACCGTCACCTGATCCCCGCCGTACTGGCCGGGTCCTTTGCGTCCCACAAAGACCCGCGCCGGGCCTTTGGCCCCCATAGAACCGGGGCGGCGGTGGTATTTGGATCCGTGCTCCATAGGCCCGCGGTGAAAGGCGTGCCGCTTGATGGCGCCCGCAAATCCCTTGCCCTTGGTGGTTCCCGTAACATCCACCCATTCGCCGGCCTTGAATATGTCGGCTTTGATCTCCTGTCCCACTTCATAAGAAGCCGCGCTTTCCAGCCGGAATTCCTTCAGATACTTCAAAGGCTTGATCTCGTGTACGGCGAAGTGCCCTTTCAGGGGCTGGGTCACCCTGCGTTCCTTGCAGGCGCCGAAACCCATTTGAACCGCCTCGTAACCGTCCCGTTCCACCGTCTTCTTCTGAACCACCGTGCAAGGTCCGGCCTGTATTGCCGTCACAGGCACCACACGGCCTGTATCGTCGTAAATCTGGAGCATCCCCACTTTGGTTCCCAATATCGCTTTTTTCACTTCCAGCCAACCTCCTACAGCTTGATCTCAATATCGACGCCTGCCGGCAAATCCAGGCTCATCAAGGAATCCACCGTTTTTGGGGTGGGATCCATGATGTCGATGAGACGTTTATGGGTTCTCATTTCAAATTGCTCCCGGGAATCTTTGTTGACATGGGGGGAACGCAAGATGGTATACACATTGCGTTCCGTAGGCAAAGGAATAGGCCCGGCCACGCCGGCGCCTGTTCTCTTCGCGGTTTCGACAATTTTCTCCGCCGAAGCGTCCAAAATTTTATGATCGAAAGCTTTCAGCCTGATTCTGATCTTTTGTTGATTGGCCATTTTGGTTCTTCCTCCTATTTCGGATGGATTACTCCCGGACAGCCGTCACCACGCCGGAGCCCACCGTGCGGCCGCCTTCACGGATGGCGAAGCGCAAGCCTTCCTCTATGGCGATGGGTGTAATCAGATCAATGTCCATCTTGATGTTGTCCCCGGGCATACACATCTCTACGCCCTCCGGCAGCTTCGCCACCCCCGTCACGTCCGTGGTCCGGAAGTAGAACTGCGGCCTGTATCCCGTGAAGAACGGCGTATGCCTCCCGCCTTCTTCCTTGGTCAGCACATACACCTCCGAGCTGAACTTGGTGTGCGGCTTGAT
>JAISDM010000301.1 GCA_031264885.1 Peptococcaceae bacterium
CGTGGATTCCGGGTTGGGCCCGGAATCCACGCGGGAGATGTTTAGCCTGCGTATTTTTCCAACAGATGGGCTGCCAGGGTTTCGGTGGGGATTTTGAACTCTACCCGGCCGCGGGCGTAGGGGGCGACGGCGTATGGGTCGTAGTAGATGACCAGGTCGCCTTCGCTGAAGTAGAAGTTATGGCCGTCGTAGCTGTCCAGGTCGGCTGCGGTTATTTCGTTGACGGTTTCCCAGTCCGCTGAGCCCGCGGCGCGGATCTTGTTCATTTCGGCGGCGAGGATCTCTCTGAAATTGACGCCGGGCTTGAATATATCCTCCAGATTCAGGCGTTCGGACGCGGCTTGGTCGATGACGTAGGCGTACAGCAGATCGGAGCCGTGGGCGCCGCCGCTGTAGGCGTACTCGTTCAGCAGAACGGAGAGGACGCCGTTATTGCCGTACTGGAAGGCGTATGCCATATCTTCGGCGGAGGAGTACCCTTCGCCGCCGGCGGCGATGGTTTCGGAGATCTCTTTGTAGGTGTTGAGCACGTTCTGCTCGGTGGCGTAGAACATATCCGAGAATGTCTTGTTCAGCGACGTCTCGAAGGTCTTGTCCCCAAAGCCGGCAAGCTGGGGTACGGTGTACCGGCTGGTGACTTCGTGTTCGTTGTCGGGCAGCCGGCCGCTGTAGTTATAGGTCAGCGAATGGATCAGGAGACCGGAATTCGATTTCACGGAGTAGGCGCTGAATATCTTCATGACGCCTATGGCGGACGTATCGCCGTTTCTCGTTTGGTATTCGGGTACGAACAGCGCGGCGCGGTTGATATAATCGGTGACAAAAGACAGGGGAACGAGGAGGTTGCCGTTGATCAGACGGGCTTCCGCCTCACCGAAATCGGCGCCGTTGACGGCGACGTTTCCGCTGACGGCTTCGACGCCGGCGGCGGCGGCGTTCAGGGTAAAGGCGATGTTGGTGTCGCTGTTGGCGAAGACCGCTGTTTTTGTTTCTGTGACATAGCTTACATTATATCCCATCATTTCCGTCAGCGCCCGCAAGGGGACGTAGACGGCCGCATCCTCCACGAAGGCGGGTTCGAAGCATTCTAACAGGACGCCGTTGACGAATACGGGGATGGGATAGGGATCCTCGGCCGCGAAGGCGCCGGGCGCCGCCGCGAGAAACAGGATGAGAGCCAGCGTGGCGGCGAATAAGAATTTCTTGTTTTGTCTCATATGAACGAACCTCCCAATATTTTTTTAATTTTGCAACTACAGTATAGCATCCGGCTTTTTTAAATGCAAATATTCTTGTGCATATCTTTGTTCTTTGGTATGATAAAGTCTATATTAACCTGTATAGGTTTAAGGAGGAGCGGCTTTATGAAATCTTACGTCACTCTAACGGCGCAGATCGACGATATTGAAGCGGCGGCGGCTGATTTATTGAAAGGGGTCGGTACGGATTTCTCCCTTGAAGCGTCCAGTGTGGGCATTCTGCTGTGCTATTCCGACATGGATGTCCAGGGGCTGGCCGCGGCGGTGGGCGCCAAAGCTCCGTTCGATGTCATAGGCTGCACTGCCATCGCTACGATGGATAAGGCCGGGGATAAGGCCGGCGGCTTTCATGAAATGGCCGCGACGCTGACGGTGCTGACCGGCGGCGAAGGCGCTTTGTCCGCGGTTGTATCGGAGGAGATCGTTCCCGGCAATGTGGACGCTCAGATGAAGGCGGCTTATGAGGCCGCGGCGTCTAAACTGTCCGCCGGTCCGGAGCTTCTGATCGTGATCCCCCCATACATCCTGGAAATCATGCTGGACGCTTATACCAACGCCTTCAACGCCATCGCGCCGGGCGTCCCCATCGTGGGCGGGCTCCCGTCTTTTAACGCGGCGGGGGACGAGAATCTGACCATTTTTAACGGAAGCGTTTTTTCAAACCGCCTGGTGATGATCGCCGCGGGGGGCGGCATTCGGCCGGTGTTCTCCGTGCAAAACGTCATAGGCGGCGATGTGGAACGCAAGCGCAAGGTGACGCGGGCCTCCAATAATGTGGTTTACCAGGTGGGGAACGAGTCGTTCACCGATTATCTGAGGAGCTTCGGGCTTCCGGTGGAGGAACTGGTCCACGGAAACAATACCATTACATTTGTGTCCAATCCGCTGCTGCTGGAAAGCAGCGAGAAGGAAGCCGAGTTTTCCTTTGCCCGGACGCTGCATGAGATCAATCTTGAGGAAGGGTCGGGCACGGCGATCGGCTTGATTCCGGAGGGGGCGATGCTGTCCATCTGCGCTCTGGAACGGGATCAGATCGAGAAAGCGGCGGCGGAAGGCGTACGGATCTTGAAGGGCAAGATGGCTCAGGCCCAGGGGGAAGGATATGTTTATTCCACCGTGCTGGCGGTCTCCTGCATCGGGAGGCATTTGCTCATGCTGCCGAACAGCGACGCGGAGGTCAAAGGGCTGCTGGAGGAATTCCCGGGAGGGCCGGCGCTCAGCGGGTTTTACGGATACGGGGAGATTGGGCCCCAGGGCGCCGGGCGGACACAGAATTTTGCCCATAACGAGTCTTTGATACTTTGCGCTTTTTAGCATGTTGATTTTAGAACAGAATGGTGTTAAAATGAATCGCGTCAAGCGTACGGGTCACACGCGCGCCCCGTACGTGTAATCCATAAATGTGATTCCTAAATATTATGAGGAGAGATTATACAAATGAAATTTACGGCTGAAAAATTAGAAAATAACCGGGCGCAGCTGACGGTTGAAGTGCCGAACGAGCAATTTGAGGTTTCTTTGCAGAAGGCGTTTCGGGCCGCGGTCAAAAAATTAAACGTGCCCGGATTCCGAAAAGGGAAGGCTCCGAGGCATATTGTCGAGCGTTTGTACGGCAGGGAGGTTTTTCTGGAAGACGCTCTGAACGAAGCCGTTCCGGGGGCGTATATGGAGGCTTTGGAAGAAGCGGGCGATGAGTATGTGTCCGTCAGTTATCCCGAATATGAGATCGTCCAGGTCGAAAAGGGGCAGCCTTTGATATTCAAGGCGGTTTACGATCTGAAGCCGGAGGTTAAATTGGGCCGGTATACCGAATTGGAACTTACCCGGGAATCGGACGAGGTTACGAAGGAGCGGGTGGACGAGGAACTGCGGAAGATGCAGGAGCGTTTCTGCCGGCTTGAGGTGGCGGACGACGCGGCCAGGGAGCATGATATATTAATGATCGATTTTGTGGGCAAGATAGACGGGGAGCTTTTTGACGGGGGCTCCGGCACGGGGTTTGCTTTGGAATTGGGAAGCGGCGCCTTCATTCCCGGATTTGAGGAACAGCTGGTCGGCGTCGAAGCGGGCGGCGAGCGGGAAGTGAACGTGAGCTTCCCCGAGGCATACGCCAAGGCCGATCTGGCCGGCAAACAGGCTGTGTTCGAGGTGAAAGTCACAGAGGTCAAACGGAAGGAGCTGTCGCCCCTCGACGACGACTTCGCCAAGGATGTATCCGAGTTTGACACCTTGCCGGAATTAGAGGCGGATGTGGAGAAATCCCTGAAAGAAGCGGCAAAGGAAAAGGCGGACGGGGATCTTCGGGGCCTGGCGGTCAAGACGGTGACCGGGAACGCGGAGATCACTGTGCCGGATTCGATGATTCAAATGAGAATCGATCAACTGGTGGAGGATTTTTCCTGGCGTCTGGCGCGGCAGGGCCTGACCCTCGACACCTACATCGAGAAAAGCGGCATCTCAATGGAAATCATCCGGGCTTCTTACAAGGACCGGGCCCGGGATGAGATCGCCTCCGATTTGGTGGTGGAAGCCGTCGCGAAGGCGGAGGATATCCAGGTGTCGGCCGAAGAAATAGATCAGAAAGTCCTGGAAATAGCGAAGAGCATGGGTAAAGAGGACGAGTTCGAAACATTTAAGGAAAAACAGATGACACAGAAGGATATCGAATCTCTGGAGCATGAAATCTTACTTGACAAGGCCATTGACCTGATTATAGAGCGGTCAAAAATCACACAAAAAGGAGAAGAAGCATGAGTCCATTTACAACGATTGCGCCGGCGATGAGCGCTTATGTCCCCATTGTCGTGGAGCAATCCAACCGCGGTGAACGGTCCTACGATATTTATTCCAGATTATTGAAGGACCGGATCATCTTTCTGGGAACCGAGATTGACGATTATGTGGCCAATTTGGTCGTGGCGCAGCTGCTGTTTCTGTACGCGGACGATCCGGAGAAGGATATTTCCCTGTACATCAACAGCCCGGGCGGCGTTATAACGGCGGGCATGGCGATTTATGACACGATTCAGTACATCCGTTCCGATGTGTCCACGATCTGCATCGGCAGCGCCGCGTCCATGGCCGCGTTTCTGCTGGCGGCCGGAACCAAGGGGAAGCGGTTCGCTCTGCCGAATTCGGAGGTCATGATCCATCAGCCCAGCGGAGGCACGCGGGGCCAGGCGACGGATATCGAGATACAGGCGAAACGGATCCTGCAGACCAAGGAGCGGATCAATGAGATCCTCGCCGAGAAAACCGGTCAGCCTCTGGAGAAGATCCGGGCCGACGTGGAGCGGGATTACTTCATGGACGCGAATGAAGCCAAAGCATACGGCTTGATCGACGATATTTTGGTCCAAATCCCCAAAACAACAAAGGGAGATAAGGAGAAGGAGTGATTTATGTACAAGTTTGGTGATGATAAGGGGCAGCTGAAATGTTCGTTTTGCGGCAAACTTCAGGATCACGTCAAAAAACTTGTGGCGGGTCCGGGGGTCTATATCTGTGATGAATGTATTGAGCTTTGCAATGAAATTATTGAAGATGAGCTGACGGAAGAACCCAGTATCGCCAGGGATTTGCCCAAGCCAAAGGAGATCAAGGCTTTTTTGGATCAGTACATCATCGGACAGGACGAAGCGAAGAAATCCCTGTCCGTGGCTGTCTACAACCACTACAAACGCGTGGGAATGAGCAGCAAAATCAAGGATATCGAACTCCAAAAAAGCAACATCATTATGCTTGGCCCTACCGGGAGCGGCAAGACCTTGCTGGCTCAGACCTTAGCCAAGATTATCAACGTGCCTTTTGCCATCGCGGACGCTACGTCTTTGACGGAGGCCGGATATGTGGGCGAAGATGTGGAGAACATTCTTTTGAAGCTGATTCAGGCCGCGGATTACGATGTGGACCGGGCTGAAAAAGGGATCATTTATATTGATGAAATCGATAAAATCGCCCGCAAGTCGGAGAACCCGTCCATCACCAGGGATGTATCCGGGGAAGGGGTTCAGCAGGCGCTGTTAAAAATCCTGGAGGGGACGGTGGCCAGCGTGCCGCCTCAGGGGGGCAGGAAGCATCCCCATCAGGAATTCTTGCAGCTGGACACCACCAATGTGCTGTTTATTTGCGGCGGCGCTTTCGAGGGCGTCGATAAAATCATTTCCAACCGTGTGGGGAAGAAAGTGATGGGGTTTGGCGCCGAGATCAAGAGCAAGCGCGAAACCGACGAATATGAGCTGCTGTCGAAGCTTTTGCCGGGGGATCTGATTAAATACGGCCTGATACCCGAGTTCGTGGGGCGGCTTCCGGTGATCGTGTCCTTAAAGGCGCTGGATCAGGAGGCGCTGATTCAGATTCTGACCGAGCCCAAGAACGCGCTGGTCAAGCAATATCAGAAGCTCCTGGAGCTGGACAACGTGACCCTGGAATTTGAACAGGAGGCGCTCACGGCCGTGGCCGAGGAGGCCGTCAAACGCAACACCGGAGCCCGCGGGCTGCGCGCCATTGTGGAGACCCTCATGAGGGACGTGATGTACGAGCTTCCCTCCCGGAACGATGTGCAAAAATGCATCGTGAACCGGGAGGCGGTTATGGGGGCGCGCGAACCTGAGCTGATAGGCGTGGGGGAACGCAAGAAGAAAGAGGAAACGGCCTGAGGATTCGTTAAAAGGTGGAGTGAGGGCATGGGGAGGATTATCATCGCGCCGTCTTTGCTGGCGGCGGATATGGGGAATCTGGAGCGCGACATCGGACTGCTGGAGGCGAACCGCGTTCAGGCGCTGCACGTGGACGCCATGGACGGGGATTTCGTTCCGAACATCGCGTTCGGGCCTGATCAGGTAAAAATGCTCAGGCCCTATACCGCGGTTCAGATGGACGTGCATATGATGATCTCCGATCCGGACCGCTTTGTGGACGCCTATGTCCAGGCGGGGGCGGATCATGTGACCGTTCACGCCGAGGCATGCAGGCATTTGCACCGCAGTCTTCAGCGGATCAGGGATTTGGGCGTAACGGCGGGGGTCGCCCTCTGTCCGGCCACATCGTTGGAGACGATCCGGTATGTGCTGGATATGGCGGATTTGGTGCTGGTCATGACGGTGAACCCGGGCTATGGGGGCCAGAAGAACATCGCGTCCATGAAGCGGAAAGTGCGCGATTTGAGGCGGATGAGGGAAGAAGGGGACCATTCCTTCCAGATACAGGTGGACGGCGGCATTCAGCAGGACAATTTGACGGACTATATCGAAGCGGGCGCCGACAACCTGGTGATTGGATCGGCCGCGTTCCAAAAAGGAAAAACCGACGCGAATTTGAAGAAATTCAACGGAATGATTATGAATGTGAATTAGAATAATTAGAATAATAATGAGAGCCGAACGCGCTGGTTCGACTCTTTTTCCTTAGATTTAGAACCTAAATCAGAACGAGATATCAGGGAGGACCGGAAAAGGAATGAGCGATGCCGATTACAGGATGATGCCTTTGCTTCCGCTGAGGGGCGTTATGGTGTTCCCAAACGTAGTCATTCACCTGGATGTGGGCCGGGAGCAATCCATGGCCGCTTTGGAATACGCCATGGTCAACAGCCGGGAAATACTGCTGGTCGCCCAGAGAGACGCCCAGGAGGCGGAACCCGGGTTCGAGGGCTTATATACGGTGGGTACCCTCGCCGAGGTCAAGCAGCTGATCAAACTGCCCGGAGGCGCCTTCCGGGTACTGGTGGAAGGGCTTCAAAGGGCCGGAATCCAAAAGGTGCTGGAAACGAACCCCTTCTACCTGGTGCAGGTTCATGTGTACGCGGATGAAGACAGGCACACCCGGGAGGAGGAGTCGGCGGCGAGAAATTTGACGGCCCAGTTCGAGAACTATGTGAAACTGGACAAAAAAATGTCGCCGGAAATGGTGGTCGCCATGGCGGGCATCGAAGAATCCTACCGTCTGGCCGATTATGTGGCGGCTCAGATCAATCTGAAGCTCCCGGAAAAACAGGCGATCCTGGAAACCTTCGACGTCAGGGAGCGCCTGGAGAAATTATCGTTGATTCTGGGGAAAGAGATCGAATTGATGGAGCTTGAAAAAAAGATCCATATGCGCGTCCGCAAACAGATGGACAAGAACCAGAAGGAATATTACTTGCGGGAACAGGTCAAGGCCATTCAAAAAGAGCTGGGCGACCAAGAGGAGCGCGCGGCCGAGTCCGACGAGTACCGGGAGAAGCTGGCGGCCGCGGACTTGCCTGAAGGCGCGATGGAGAAGGCGCTGAAAGAGGTGGAGCGCCTGGAAAAAATGCCGCCAATGGTGGCGGAAGCCGCCGTGGTGAGGAATTACCTGGATTGGCTGCTGATGATTCCCTGGAACAGTGAGACGGAAGACAGGATCGACATCATAGAGGCGGCCAAAATACTGGATGAGGATCATTACGCGCTGGAAGCGGCCAAGGAGAGGATCATAGAATATCTGGCCGTCCGCAAACTGGCGGCGGATACGGTGAAGGGGCCGATTCTGTGTCTGACGGGCCCCCCCGGAGTCGGCAAGACCTCCCTGGCGAAGTCGGTGGCGAGGGCCTTGGGCAGGAAGTTTGTGCGGATGTCCCTGGGGGGAGTCCGGGATGAAGCGGAGATCCGGGGACACCGGCGCACCTATGTGGGGGCGATGCCGGGCAGGATCATCCAGGGGCTGAGGACCGCGTGTACGAAGAACCCGGTCTTCCTGCTGGATGAAGTGGACAAGATGAGCGTGGACTTCCGGGGGGATCCCTCGGCGGCGCTGCTGGAGGTATTGGATCCGGAGCAAAACAACACCTTCAGCGACCACTTCGTGGAAGTGGAGGTGGATTTGTCCAAGGTCCTGTTTATCACCACGGCGAACGTGGCCTATAACATTCCCCGCCCGCTGCTGGACCGCATGGAGATGATCCCGATTTCCGGCTATACGGAAGACGAGAAGCTGAACATCGCCAAACGGTATCTCTGGCCGAAGCAGATCCATGAGCACGGCTTGAAAAAAAGCCAGATCAAGATTCGTGACGCCCAGATCCTGACCGTTATACAGCGGTATACCCGCGAAGCCGGGGTTCGCGGGCTTGAGCGGGAAATAGCCAGCATTTGCCGGAAGACCGCCAGGATCATCGCGGAAGGCAAAAAAAAGCAGGTGACCGTCAACGAGGCCGCGCTGGGGAGGTTCCTGGGCATTCCCAGGTACAGGCACGGGGAATCGGCCGGGGAGAGCCTGGTGGGGATCGCCACCGGACTGGCGTGGACCGAAATGGGCGGTGAGATCCTGCAGATTGAGGTCACATTGATGAAGGGCAGCGGGAAGCTGATCTTGACGGGCAAATTGGGCGACGTCATGAAAGAATCCGCCCAGGCCGGCTTCAGCTATGTGCGTTCCCGCGCCTTTGCCCTTGGCATCCGGGAGGATTTCTATGAGAAATACGATCTCCACATTCATATCCCGGAGGGCGCCATTCCCAAGGACGGCCCGTCGGCGGGCATTACCATGGCCTGCGCGCTGATATCCGCCCTGACGGGCCGGCGGATATTGAGCGACGTGGCCATGACGGGGGAGATCACGCTCAGGGGGCGGGTCCTGCCGGTGGGCGGGGTCAAGGAAAAAGTCCTGGCCGCTCACAGGGCGGGCAGCCGTGTGATCATACTGCCCGAAGAGAACAAAAAAGACCTGGAAAATATCCCGGACAACATCAAAGAATCCTTGAAATTTGTTTTGGCGGCCGATATGGATTCGGTGCTCAGTACGGCGTTAGAGGAAAGGCGATGAGCCTCGCGCGGGTCGAGTACGAGCTCAGCGCGGTGAAGCCCAGCCAGTATCCTGCCGGGGGCTTGCGGGAGATCGCGCTGGCGGGCCGCTCCAACGTGGGCAAATCCTCCCTGATCAACCGGCTCGCGAACCGCAAGAATCTGGCGCGGACGAGCAATGTGCCGGGAAAGACCCGGACGCTGAATTTTTACTGCGTGGATCAGAGCTGGCGCCTTGTGGATCTGCCCGGATACGGTTACGCCAAGGTCGGGCGGGAGGAGCGGACGCAGTGGGGGCGGTTCATCGACGGGTATCTGGAGAACAGGAAGGAGCTGGCGGGCATCGTCCAGCTGGTGGATCTGCGCCACCCGCCCACCCAGAACGACCGGGATATGTATGAGTGGATCGAGTATTACGGTTATGCCCGCGCGGTGGTGGCGACGAAGGCGGACAAAATAGCCAGGGGCAGTTGGATGAAGCACAGCAGGCAGGTGCAAACCGGCTTAGGGATGAAGCCGGAGGCGCCGCTGTTCTTGTTCTCCGCCGAAACGGGGCAGGGGGCGGAGGCGCTGACTCAATGGCTGCTGAGTGTGATTTCGGCCTAGGTTCGGCTTGGGTTCGGCCTGGATTAGGTATAGCCTCGCCTGAGTTCCAGCACTTTCCCCACGATCCGGATCTCCTCCTTGTTTGACTTGGGCAGTATTTTGGCTTTTTTCGCGGGATTCAGCATGTGGAAGATGAGCAGCTGATCCTGGCTGGCGATCCGGCACGCTTCAACATCGGTGTTCTCCAGTTGAACGAGGTAGATGGAATTGTCGTAACGGATTTCGGGGCAAGGCTCGATGAGCAGCAGGTCGCCGGACAGGATGCCTGCCGTTTGTAATCCGTCGTGGCCGACATAGTACCAAAACAGCGCGTTGGTGGACGCGGAGGCGGGATGGATGTGGGAGAGGACGGGAATATCGGCGTTGAAGCTGTGATTGGCGGAAGGGGCGTTTCCGATGAGATAATCCGCGGAGACGTTAAAAAAGAGCGACATTTCCTGGAGCGTGCTATAATCCGGGGAACGTTTGCTGTTTTCGTATAAAGAAATGGTGGATTCTGCCAGATTGAATTGTTGTGCCAGCTGCGCCTGTGTCAGTTTTTTCTCTTTGCGCAGCTTACGGAGGCGCGGTCCTAGATTCATAGAGGAACTCCTTTAATATCGATATGATATTGCTTCTTTTAGTATAAAATTACTATGGTCCAGGGCAATTGACATTATGCAATAATATTTGACTGGGACAATGCGTTTTGTAAATAATTGATTCCGCGGGCGGCGGGCGGCAGGATGCCGCCCCTCCAAGGCGGGGCAGGTATATAAAGGGGGGTTAATATGACGGGGACATATGAGGGGGCGATCTCCGATTTGTCAAATTTGGCGGCGGCGGCGGGAATCCGGCCGGGGCTGGAGCGGATTCTGGCGCTGCTGGAGCTGCTGGGGAATCCGCATAAACGGGGGCCGCGCTTTATCCATGTGACGGGGAGCAATGGCAAGGGATCCGTTTCGGCTATGATGGCTTCCGTTTGTCAGGCGGCCGGCTACCGGACGGGTTTTTTTTCATCGCCTCACTTGAAGGAGTATACGGAGCGGCTTCGGTTGGACGGCCGGGAAATATCCAGGGATGATTTTGTGGCTCTGATGGAAACGATATGGCCGCTGATCCCACGGGTGGAGCGGACGGCCGGAAGGCCCACGGAATTTGAGCTGCTGACCGCGGCGGCTTTTCTGTATTTCGCGGAGCGGCAGGCGGATGTTGTGGTTCTGGAGGTAGGACTGGGAGGTAAATGGGATTCTACCAATGTGGCAGAGAATCCTCTATTATCTATTATTGTAAATATTTCCTTGGAGCATCAGCAGTATCTGGGGGACACGCTGGAGGCCATCGCCGGGGAGAAGGCGGGCATCATCAAAGCGGGCTGCCCCGTGCTTACGGCGGAGCGGAATCCCCAGATCCTGAAGCTTTTCGCGGATACGGCCGCTCAGAAGGGCAGCGCGTTTTTCTCGGTATACGGGGAATGCGGCTGGAGCTTGCTGGACGACGGCATGGAGGGCCAAAGCTTCCGTTTGCGTACGCCCGCGGGGGAATATGAGGATCTGCGGATCCCTTTGCTGGGAGCGCATCAGGCGGCAAACGCCGCGGCGGTGGTTTATGGCGCGGAGATCCTTCGGGAAAGCAGCGTCAGGATAGATGAGGCCAGCCTCCGGGAGGGGCTGATGAAGGTCAGATGGCCGGGCAGGCTGGAGGTGCTGAGCCGCGCGCCCTTTGTGCTGCTGGACGGCGCGCATAATCCGGGCGCCGCCGAAACGCTGCGGGAGTGGCTGGCGGCCAAGCGGAGCGGTTTTCCCAAGGTATACCTGGTGACGGGGCTGCTGGACGACAAGGATCAGGCGGGGTGGGCGGCTTTGATGGATCCGTGGGTGGATCGGGTCGTCGTCACCCGGCCCGGCTCTTACAGGGCTTCCAAATGGAGGGAATTTGCCCGGTATTTTCGTTCGGAGGACGGGCGGGTCCGGGTTGTGGAGGAGCCGCGGGAGGCGCTGCGGACGGCGCTGGAGGAGGCGTCGGAGGCGGATCTGGTGCTGCTGGCGGGCTCGTTGTATCTGGCGGCGGAGTTCCGGGATTATTTCGGCGCGATATAATCGTAGGGGCGGATGGTAATCCGCCCGGGACCGTCCGAAAACAACTTGTCCCAGAATCCAAAAGATGGGACCTGGATTCCGGGACAAGCCCGGAATGACATGGGTATAACGTTTCGGGCGGGGACGGGCGGCAGGATGCCGCCCCTACGGCGCCGTGAATGAGGCGTATGTAGGGGCGGCATTCTGCCGCCCGTCTTTTTGCGGACGCGAATTTCGCCTGGTATGGATCGGGGGAACCTCTCATATGTTTTAGGATAAGGCAATGGGAGGGGGGAAGCGTGTGAGGAGATCCGGGGCGGTTTTTTGGGTCGGGTTTATGCTGGCGCTGTCTGTGAGCATGATTTGGGGGAGTCAGCGGTATCTGGCCGGGGCGCTGCTGAAGCCGGCGCAGACGGAGGCGCAGGCGCCGGCGGGGGCGGAATCCGGAACGGGGGGTCTTGTTTTGGAGCCGCTGGGTTATTATATGATTGTCTTGGAGAATCCGAATCATGAGGATCCCTTTGAGCTGGGCAAAAAGCTGGCGGCCGGCGGCTTTGCCGTGGTCGCGGCGGGGGAGCCCTCGAACCGGGTTGTGGCGGGAGTGGCCGGGAAGGCTGAGAGTTTGGCGGGCCTGCAGGAAGCGATGCGCTCCGGGGGCTGGCAGTCCAAGGTGGAGGAACAGGGCATTCCCCGGACTGAGTTGGCGTATTCCCCGGTGTTCCTCCGGAATTTCAGGCCGTTTTTGATACAGACCCACCGGTGGGCCGGCAGGCTCGTTGATTTTTTGGATGATCCGTGGGATCAGATCCGGTCCGCGCCGGAAGCGAAGGAACGTTTGGCGATTTTGACCGAGGAACTCGCTTCGTGTCTCGAAATGGCGAACGGGGGGCTGGAGACGGCGCTGCCGGAGGAAAGGGCGGCCGTCGGGGGGGTATTGGCCTGTATGGAGCGGGTCGGGCAAGGGATCACGGCTTTGGAAGAAGAGGGGCGCCATGATTATTTGACTCAACAGGCCGCCGCTTTTTTATGTCAATGGAAAGATATGATTTGCTGCGATTCATAGTTTGGCGCAAATACCCGGTGGAGGGGGAGGATACCGTCCTTACGGCTCCGCGTTTTGAATTTCTACGGCTCAATTTGCTGCAAAAGCCAAACTCGCTCCGCTCAGACAGTGGCTTTTGCGGGCGCAAATTTCGCCTAGAAATTCTAAAACGCTCCGC
>JAISDM010000104.1 GCA_031264885.1 Peptococcaceae bacterium
CCGATGGCGCCCCACTGGCTCATGCCCACCCCGTGCCCGTATCCCCTGCCCGTGATGATGATCTGAGAGGAATCCCCAGGCTTAATCTCCTTCACGCCGTCGCTTCCCAAAATAAAATATCCTCCCTTGCCCTCGTTGACCAACGCGGCCGTCCCGTCGGCGTCCACCCCGTAGCATTGCGTAATATCCAGATTCACCGCCGTCATATCCGCCGTCATCACCCGCATCTCCATCGCGCCCATGATTTCAAACAATGTGCTTCTAAGCCCCAGCACACTCCGGATTTGATCCCGGTAGAAGCTCTTGGTCCCCTGGCTCCCCACAAAGTCAAGCCGGGTCACCCTGCCGGACTGAGTCGCCTCCCCCGTCCATTGCCTGGTAACAGCGTCCATCCGCACCGGATACGCCTTGAGCTCCCGGAACTCCCCGATGTTTATGGCGTCGCTTCCGTGAGACGCGTTCCATTCCTGAATCAAAACATTCACATCCGGTAAGCTGAGGATTTTTTCCCATTGATAAGTGACCGCCGGCCAGCCCTCCGCCGTCTGAGCCCAATTGAGCGCGGCGGCGTCCTCCGGGGAGCCGACCGGCTGGAGATAGGGCCGCGGCTCACTCCAGACATTCTCGGCCGCCTCCGTATACCCCCCCGCGTTTGAGGAAAAAGCCGCCTGTATAATCTGATTATCGTAATAAATGACCTGCCCCCGGGTCTGATCCACCGCCGCGCAGGCCGCCTGCGTTTCCGCGTCAAAGCCGCCGTAAACCTGCGTCGATTCCGTATTGCCCACATCGTAATTGCGGGAAGTGGTTTTGCTATAGCAGGCATAAGTCCTGGATACCACCGCCTGGGCCTTGTACGCCTCCGCCGGAATGCCGGAGGAACCCATCTCCCTGGGCACGACCCCATAGAGATATTCCTCCAGCTCCAGGACGTTGATTACCTGAATTTTTCCATTACTGTTGACCAGCCATAAATCCCCCCGGTAGCGGCGGTCCTGATAGCGGAACAAAGCCGTCTCCCCGGCGCCTGTTTGATGAAGCAAAACGCTGCCGCCCCCCAGCCCCTGGACGCCCGCGCCGTTAAACTCGATGTAAAGGGCCGCGGCCCCGATGGGGGACACCGTCCAGCGGCCCTGCCCCGGCATCACCCCCACCGTCTGGCCCGTCGTCACATCCCTGATTTCATAGTTCCCCTGAACCACATAAAAACCAGCTGTGGACTGATCCACAGCCAACGCGGCGCGAATTTGATTTTTTCCCAACCCGACCTCCCCTTGAGCGGCCGCCGGAGCCCCGCCCAGACAGATCCATAACGCCAATACAGCCAATACCGCCGGCACAATAAAAAACACACGTTGATGACGCGTCAGCATTTTGCCCTCCAAACGATCCAACAGTCAAAAAAGCGTTTCCTGCCCGCCGGTCTTCGGCAAAGCCACATCCAAATGCCGGCAGGCCAAATCCGTCGCCATCCGCCCCCGGGGCGTCCTCTGCAGCATGCCCAGCTGGAGCAGGTACGGCTCGTACACATCCTCTATGGTATCCGGTTCCTCACTGATGGCCGCGGACAAGGTATCCAGCCCCACCGGCCCGCCGTTGAACTTCCGGATGATGGTCAAAAGCATCCTCCGGTCCTGCGCGTCCAAACCCAAGCGGTCGATTTCCAGCCGGGTCAGCGCCTCGTCCGCCAAATCCCGGGTGATCCTCTCCATGCCCAGGACCTGGCTGAAATCCCTCACCCGCTTCAGCAGGCGGTTGGCGATCCTGGGGGTTCCCCTGGCCCTGCGCCCGATCTCCAGCGCCCCCTCCGGCTCGATGCCGATTTTCAAAATCTTGGCCGCCCGGACAATGATGGTCACCAGTTCCGTCTCATTATAAAAATCCAGCCGGCATACCACCCCGAAGCGATCCCGCAGAGGCGCCGTGAGATTCCCCGCCCGTGTGGTCGCCCCCACCAATGTGAACGGCGGCAGATCCAAACGTATGGATCGGGCGCCGGGCCCCTTGCCGATCATGATGTCCAGGCAGAAATCCTCCATGGCCGGGTACAGAACCTCTTCCACCACCCGGTTCAGCCGGTGAATTTCATCAATAAAAAGCACATCCATCGGCTGGAGATTGGTCAAAATAGAGGCCAGATCCCCCGGCCTTTCAATCGCCGGGCCCGAGGTACTCCGGATTTGAGCGCCCATCTCCGCGGCGACGATGTTGGCCAAGGTGGTCTTGCCCAGACCGGGCGGCCCGTACAGCAGCACATGATCCAGCGCGTCCCGGCGCTGCCTGGCCGCCTGAATAAACACCGCCAGATTGTCCTTGACCTTCTCCTGCCCGATATAATCCTTCAGCCAGCTGGGACGGATAGATCCCTCGTCCGTCTCCTCCTGAGTCAGCAAAGGCGTGACAATCCTCTCGTCCTTCTCACCCGCGCGCTCCTCCGACATAGCATCCTCCCCGACCTCGCAGGCGCGGTCACTTCTTCTCCGCCGTCGCCGCGGTCACTTCTTTTCCGTCGTCATTCCGGGCTTGTCCCGGAATCCAAAAATGATAAACCAAGGAACCTGGATTCTGGGTCAAGCCCAGAATAACCAAAATATGGCGCCGGAATGACAAGATATGATAGCCTTCGGACGGTCCCGGGCGGCAGAATGCCGCCCCTACATATGCATCGTTCACGGTATCGTCATCCCGCGCCCTCGCGGGGCCGCGCCCGAACCGCGCCCTCGCCGGGCCGCGATCACTTCTTCTCCGCCGTCATTCCGGTTTCGCGTCTTGTCATTCATAATTTAGAGATTGCGTCTATCAAAGACGGGCGGCAGAATGCCGCCCCTACATATGCGTCCTCCCCGATATCGTCATCCCGCGCCCTCGCGGGGCCGCGCCCGTCTCGCGGTCCCGTCAGCGCGACAGCTGCCTCAGCGCCCCGCGAATGATATCCTCCACCCCCTGCGCGCCCTCCTGAGCCGCAGCCGCCATCGCCTTCTGAATCTCCGCCGGATGGTATCCCAGCGCGGCCAAAGCCGCCGCGGCCTGAGCCCGGTCGTCCCCCGGCGCGGGCCGCGCGCCGCCTTCCGCGCCCGGCAGAAGCTCCCTGCCGGTCTCCAGCTTGCCCAATTTATCCTTCAATTCCAGGATCAGCCGCTCCGCCGTTTTTTTGCCCACCCCGGAAATCACCGTCAAAGCGGCCAAATCCCCGAAAATAATAGCCCGCCTCAAATCCGGCGTCTCATAATGAGACAAAACAGCCAAAGCCAGCTTCGGCCCGACGCCGGACACCTGAATCAACAATTGGAAGAATTGCTTCTCTTCAGAAGACCGGAAGCCATAAAGCGAGAGCTCATCCTCCCGCACATGCAAATAAGCCCACAGGCGAATTTCCTCCCCCGCGGCAGGCAGCCTGTCCAGAGCCGCCGCGGAAACCGCCAGACGGAAGCCGATCCCCCCCACCTGCAGCACCACATATTCAGAGGATTTGGACACCAGAACTCCATGCAAAAATTCAATCAAGCCCCACTCCCCCTATTTTTTGGTTCATGATGACGGAATTCCCGTGACAAATAGCGACAGCCAGCGCGTCCGCGGCATCGTCCGGCTTCGGAATCTCCTTTAGATTCAGAATCGCCCGAACCATAAATTGAATCTGACTTTTGTCCGCCCGTCCATAGCCCACGACCCCCTGCTTCACCTGCAAAGGCGTATATTCAAATATCGGAAGCTCCCGCAGCGCCGCGGACAGAAGCGCCACGCCCCGCGCCTGCCCCACCGGCAGAGCCGTGGTGATGTTTTTGTTGAAAAACAAAGCCTCCACCGCCACATGCTCCGGCCGGTGCTCCTCCATCAGCCTGTTCAATCCCTCAAACAAGATTTTAAGCCGCTGCCCCGGCCCTTCCCCTTTATAAGTGCGAAGCACCCCATAGGTCAGCGGCTTAAAATGATTGCTGCTGTAATGAACGATGCCATACCCCATTAAAGCGGTTCCCGGATCAATTCCCATGATGATCACACCGTCACACCCCGTTATACCCGTAGATGGAAACATATATCACTCAGACAAAGAATCCAGCACACCCACCATCTCGTCATAATCCGTAAACACCAGACTCCCCGTGCGAACGCGGTCCTGCAGATCCGCCGGAAGCCGGCTTACCCGAATGTCGGTTTTGGCCAAAACCCCTCCGCTTTGCCCCACTTCCCGGGGCCCCACATAAATCGCGACGACATCTTCCCCGTCCAGCGCCTCAAGATGCCACATGCTCCCATGATAAGGACACAGCCCCGTTTGAGCCCGGCTGAACAGAACCCGCTCGCTGCCCCAATCAATCCGCCAGCCATCCGCCTCAGAGTACAAAGTCCGCGCGTCCTCCTCCAGCTTCCCGTTCAGTATCAGGCGCTCCCTGCCGGTCAGAGTCCTCGGCTCCCCGCAAGGCAGACCGAATTTCTCACAGATATCATAGGTCTCCTGAACCCAAACCACAGCGCCCGTATCAATGATCCGCTCGGGGGGCGTCACCTGCGCGCGCGCCTCCGGACGGAAGAATGGAAGCAAAATTCCGGAAAAATAGCAGAACACAGCCGCCCCGCTGAGAACAAAGGCCAAAACAGCCCATTTCCAATAAGATGTATTTTTGAAAACGCTCATCTTCTCCCTCGTGAATCCGTAGGACTTTATTTTCCCTTAGCGTTCCCAAAAAATACAAATATTATTCCCGGATTAATCCACCGGCACGGGTCAACCGCATACCCAACAGGCGGCGATATCGTAGGGGCGGCATTCTGCCGCCCGCCCGACCGCCCCTACGACAGCCCCGCCACGATTTCCTCATCAATGTCCAAATTGGTGTACGTGTTTTGCACATCGTCATGATCTTCCAAATAGTCCATCAACCGCAGAAGCAGCTTCGCCTGCTCCGGATCCGTGATTTCCACAGTGGTCTCCGGAATCATCATGATTTCAGCCTCCGAAAACACGACGCCCCCGGCCTCCATCTGATCCTTGACCTTCTGGAAATCCTCCGGCGCGGTCATGATCTCAAAGGCGTCCTCCTGCTCCTGAATATCCTCCGCCCCCGCGTCCAAAGCCGTCAGCATGAGATCGTCCGCATCCGTCGTCAGATCCTCCGACGCCACAGTCAAAAGCCCCTTTTCCTTAAACATCCAGCCGACACAGCCGGTTTCGCCCATATTGCCGCCGTTTTTGGAAAAAATATGCCGAATCTCCCCCGCCGTCCGGTTGCGGTTATCGGTCATGATATTCACCATCACCGCCACGCCGCCCGGGCCGTAACCCTCGTAGGTCAGCTCCTCATAATTGCTTCCGTCCGCGGCGCCCGCGCCCTTCTGAATCGCCCGCTGAATATTATCCGCCGGCATATTGCAAGCCTTGGCCTTCTGTATGGCGATTTTCAGCCTGAAATTAGCGTCCGGATTCGCGCCCCCCGCGCGGGCGGCCACGATCAGCTCTCTCCCCACCTTCGTGAATACCTTGCCCTTGGCCGCGTCCTGCCGGCCTTTTTTATGCTTGATATTTGCCCACTTCGAATGTCCCGACATCCCTGATCACAGCCCCCTTATCGAGAAAAATCCGGCGCCCGGAAGCGCCCGGCGAATGCCAAACCCGATTTATTGTAAATCATCCCACAGAAAAAAACAAGCCCTATCATTTTAACACTTTTGCGAGAATCATATAGCAAAAGCCACCGTATTCTGCTATAATTTCTTTTAGATTAGTTGCCGCGCCGCGGCCGCGTTTTTTTTGCGGAGACGCGGGACTCAGACAAACAAACGGAGATGGAGGTAGATGAATTTGGCCAAATATGTGTACCTGTTCAGTGAAGGGAACCGCGACATGAGGAATTTGCTGGGAGGCAAGGGCGCGAACCTTGCGGAAATGACCAACGCGGGACTGCCTGTGCCGCAAGGCTTCACCGTCACTACGGAAGCCTGTACCCGTTATTACGGCGACGGGCGCGAAATCGCCAAAGAAATACAGGACGAAATATTCGCCAACATGTCAAAGCTTGAGGAAATCACCGGCAAGCGCTTCGGAGACAAAAAGAACCCGCTTTTGGTCTCGGTAAGGAGCGGAGCGCGCGCTTCCATGCCCGGAATGATGGACACCATATTGAACCTGGGCCTCAACGACGAGGTCGTGGCGGGATTTGCCGCCAAAACAGGCAACGAGCGTTTTGCCTATGACAGTTACCGCCGCTTCATACAGATGTTCAGCGACGTGGTCATGGAGCAGCCGAAAAGCGCGTATGAGAAAATCATCGACGCCATGAAAGAAGCGAAGGGCGTCCAGCTCGACACAGAGCTGACCGCGGAAGATCTGAAGGATCTCGTCGTGAAATTCAAGGCCCTCTACAAGAGCGCCAAGGGAGAGGATTTCCCGGCGCAGCCCGTCACACAGCTCATCGAAGCGGTGCGCGCCGTGTTTCGCAGCTGGGACAATCCCCGGGCCAACACCTACCGCCGCATGAACGAAATACCCTACGACTGGGGTACCGCCGTCAACATACAGAGCATGGTGTTCGGCAACAGCGGCGAAAGCTCCGGGACAGGCGTGGCCTTCACCCGCAACCCCGCCACAGGGGAGAAAGCGCTGTTCGGCGAGTACCTGATCAACGCTCAGGGCGAGGACGTCGTGGCGGGCATACGCACACCCGTCCCCATAAGCCACCTCCGCGACCAAATGCCGCAGGTCTATGAAGAATTCTCAGCCATCGCCTCAAGGCTCGAGAAGCACTATAAAGACATGCAGGATATGGAGTTCACCATAGAAGACGGCAAGCTCTACATGCTGCAAACCCGCAACGGCAAGCGTACCGCGGCGTCGGCGCTCAAAATAGCCGTCGATCTCGTGGATGAGGGCATGATCACTGAACGCGAGGCCGTTCTGCGCGTCGAGCCCAAACAGCTCGACAGCCTGCTGCACCCGCAGTTCGATCCGGACGCGCTGGCCGCCGCCCCCGCGATAGGCAAGGGCCTCGCCGCCAGTCCCGGCGCGGCTGCGGGGCAAGTGGTTTTTACCGCCGAAGACGCGGCCAAATGGGACGCCGGCGGCAAAAAAGTGATCCTCACGCGCCTGGAGACGAGTCCCGAAGACATCGAAGGCATGGCGGTCGCCCAGGGAATCCTCACCGCCCGGGGCGGCATGACCTCCCACGCGGCGGTGGTGGCCCGGGGCATGGGCACATGCTGCGTATCGGGCGTCACAGAGCTGACCGTGGACTATGAGAACAAATGTTTTACCCTCGGCGGCAAGGTGTACCACGAAGGGGATTTTATCTCCCTCGACGGCGGAACCGGCAATGTGTACGCGGGCGCCATTCCCACCGTGGAAGCCGCCATATCGGGGGACTTCGGCCGCCTGATGGCCTGGGCGGACGCCGCGCGCAAGCTTGAGGTATACGCCAACGCCGATACGCCCAAGGACGCGAAGCAAGCGGTGGATTTCGGCTGCGAAGGCATAGGGCTCTGCCGGACGGAACATATGTTTTTCGAGACCGACCGGATCAAAGCCGTGCGCGAGATGATCGTGGCCCAGGACGCCCAGTCGCGCAAAACAGCCCTCGCCAAGCTCCTCCCCTATCAGCAAGGCGATTTTGAGGGGATCTACGAAGCCATGGGCGCAAGACCCGTGATCATCCGTTACCTCGACCCCCCGCTCCACGAATTTTTGCCCCATGAAGACGCGGATATAGCGGACATAGCCGCCGACCTCGGCATCACCGCCGCCCGGCTGCGCGCCGTCGTGGACAGCCTGCATGAGTTCAACCCGATGATGGGCCACCGGGGCGTGCGCCTGTCCGTGAGCTTCCCGGAGATCGCCGAAATGCAGACGACCGCCGTGATCACCGCCGCGCTGAACGTCTCAAAGAAGCTGGGAATAAGCATCACCCCGCAAATCATGATACCCCTCGTAGGCGACGTCAAGGAATTCATATATGTGAAAAAATTCGTGGTAAAAACCGCCGAGAAACTGATCAAACAAGCCGGCAGCAATATGCGCTTCAAAATCGGAACCATGATAGAGGTTCCCCGCGCCGCGCTCACCGCGGATGAAATAGCCGCCGAAGCCGACTTCTTCAGCTTTGGCACCAACGACCTCACCCAGATGACCTTCGGCTTCTCCCGGGACGACGCGGCAAAATTCCTGGACGACTACTACGAGAAAAAAATCTTCGAAAGCGACCCCTTCGCCCATCTGGACCAGAAAGGCGTAGGCCAGCTCGTGGAACTCGCCGTAACCCAAGGCCGCGGCGCGAATCCGGATCTGCACATCGGCATCTGCGGCGAACACGGCGGCGATCCCTCAAGCGTGGAATTCTGCCACGCCGCCCGCCTCGACTACGTCAGCTGCTCGCCGTACCGCGTCCCCATCGCCCGCCTCGCCGCCGCCCAAGCAGCGATACGCAGCCCGGAGGACAAGAAATAAACCACCCGGAATCATTGATTTTATTCGGCTTTTCAACAACCGCGGAACAGCATCCGCGGAAAATAAACATCATGCACGAAAGGGGACGGCTCGCCGTCCCCTTTACTTTGAGAATGCCGCAGTTTCAATTTCTCTTGACAAATTGAAACGAAACGGGTGTAATATAAAGTGTAATTTCAGGAAGGAGGAATGCCCTTTGACCACAAATAGAGCCGGAACGCTCAAAACAAACCTTTCAGGAGCCGCGGCGTATCCATCCTTTGCCCCGGCGCCCTTGCCGCCCAGCCCGGCTGTCGAGCTTGGCGATATGGTAAATTTGCTCGTGGCGGCCAATAAACAGCTTGCGCTTTTGAACGGACTGTCCGCTTACATTCCGAATATCCACCTGTTCGTTTCCATGTACGTCCGCAAGGAAGCCCTAATGTCCTCTCAAATTGAGGGAACGCAGGCGACACTCGAAGACGTGCTTGACCCGTTTTTGGACGTGAACGCAAACCACGGCGTTGCCGATGTAATTAACTACATCAAAGCGACGGAGTTTGCGATTGCCAGGCAAAAAGAATTGCCGCTCTGCAACCGCTTAATCAAGGAAACCCACGCTGTGTTAATGGAGGGCATTCGCGGGCAGGAGAAGAATCCCGGTGAGTTTCGCCGTTCGCAAAATTGGATCGGAGGACAAGGCGGCGCCCTCAAAGACGCCCGGTATATCCCCCCGAACGTCGAAGACATGATGGAATCCATGTCCGACCTCGAAAAATACATCCACGCGGACGATGAGCTTGACGCGCTGATCCGCGCCGCGCTCATTCATTATCAGTTCGAGACCATACACCCCTTCCTCGACGGCAACGGACGTATCGGCCGGCTGCTCATTACACTGTTCCTAATGGAAAAAGGCATTTTATCCGCGCCTGTGCTGTATATCTCCTACTTCCTCAAAAAGAACCGCGTCGAGTATTACGACAGAATGACCGAGGTTCGCGGCAAAGGCAATTACGAACAATGGATCAGATTTTTTCTGCAAGCGGTTTTGGAATCCGCCGAGGACGCGGTGGACAAAATCCAAAAACTCTCCGCGCTCCACACCCGAAACGCGGAAATAACCGGCAAAATGGGCCGGGCCGCAAAAACAGCCACACTCCTGCTTTCATACCTTGAAGCGAACCCCATCATAGAGATCCAAAAAACAGCCGCCGCGCTTTCGCGCTCATACAATACGGTTTCATCGGCAGTCCAACGCCTCTGCGGCGCGGGAATCCTGGTACAGAGCGAAACAGCACACCGAAGCAGAATATTCAGCTATAAAGACTACCTCGACCTGCTCCGCGAGGGAACGTAATACGAAAACCCCGATAAACCCGGATAGATTCAGCCAACAAAATAAACGCATGGAGGCAACCCACAGAGCCGCATGCGTAAACGCGCAAACTTCTGCGGAAAACCGTGCTAAAAAACACAGAGCGTTGCGACGAAGCGTTCTAATTCTCACTTTTCCGGCGAGGATACCCGGTTTCACACCGCATTTGGCACTGTTCCTCGCGCAAAAGTATGCTAAATAACACAGTCTGCGCGAGGAACCGCGCTAAATAGCATACTTTTGCGCAACGTTTTGCGCGTTTTGCTCAAATTTTCAACCTGCAGAATTGCGCGCGTCAGTTCCCCGTCATTCCAGGCACTCATTTCCGTCATCCCGGGCACTCCTTCGTCCGTCATTCCGGGCTTGTCCCGGAATCCAAGCGGCCGGACGAAAAAGCGCCCATCTTTTCTTATTCCCCTTGGAGGGGGTAGGGGGTGGTTCGCCAGCAATACTACCCCTTGACATACTTTATATTGTGTTAACGATGCAATTTTTGACGTTTTCAGACAGTCTGGGACAGCAAAATGACACCCGCCGCTTCGTCCCAGCCCACATTTACCCCCAGCATCTCAAAATCCCTCAGCTTGAAGTAGTTATTGCCGTCAATATTATAGACGGTGAAGAATTTTGCCTCGCCATTGACCAGCAAGTTGGCCGTACTGGGCAGTACGGCGCGGCTGCCGGCGGTTGTTTGTTCCAGTTCGGCGCCGGTAGGCTGGTACGTTTCGCCGTTTCGCAGACTGATGGCAGCGGTAGCTTCGTCCCAACCCACACTAAAAGCACAGGATGTATCCTTCAAGATGAAAGCCACGTCCCGCAGCTTAAAGAAATTATTGCCGTTAATGTTATAAGACTGGATAGTAACAGCTTCCGCGCCGGCGACGGATAATTTTTGACTGCCGGCCAGAGCGCTGACCGCGTTGACCGCCAGCGGTTCCTCCACAGGAACGGCGTCGGAAGCATCCGCCGCCGAAACGTCCAAGGCCGCGTCCGCCACAAAACCCAACGCGTTATTCACGTTGCGTCCGGCGGAGATGGATTTGCCTTCAAAGGCCAGGCCGACAGAACCGCCGCCATCCAGGCACATAGCGTTGACCAATCCCAATTCCTGACACGCGGCGGCCGCTTCCGCCAGCGTCGCGGCGGGCATGTTGCCGACGACGACCTGTCCGTCTTCCGTGGCGCCGATGAAGGAGTGAGCGGACCGGTTTGTGTTGACCTTTGCCTCGGTAAAACCCTCCGCCGCGCCGTCCGCGGTTACCTGTCCGTTGATGATGAGGCTGGGTCCGGCGCCCACCGCTACCTTCACGCCGTCCCAGTCTTTCGGATCGGTAAAGGTCGTGCTGATCCGGGATGTATAGGTCACCGCGGCGCCGATTCCGAATCGCTCGCTCACCAAATAAGCCGTGGCAGGGCCGTAGAGTATGGCAAATCCGTCGCCGGGCGTCCAAAAATCACTGTCAGAGATTTGAGTCACGGCGCCGCCGCTGACCAGAACGGCTTTGCCTCCAGACGCCACAGAAACCGCCGCGCCGTATTCCGGGGTGAATATTGTGATGGCGTCGGGCTCTTCACTGGGATGGTTGATTCGCCAGGGAATGGACCGTTCCAATCCGTTGACATAGCCGCTGAAGCTGAAAGAAACACGATCTACCAGCAGACGGCCTTGCTCCGTGAACCCGACCACCGCGCCGCCGCCGGTATGGAGCAGCTTCCCGTCCCGGATGAGGGTCCCCCAGGGAATAGGCACGCCGTTGTAAGCTTCAAAGTATGTACCGTTGACAGCGGCAAAGGCGCCCGCTTCCGCGGCCATGTCCGCCACGGAAGCAGTAGACGTCATATTGCCGTTGGCGGAAATTTGGACGGGATGTATCGCGGACTGATTCATGTCGATACGTACATAATTCATTTTGATTCCGCCAACCGTCTGATTCTGGAGAAGCTCATAAGGAACAGCGGCCAACACCGGTTCCGGATTCAAAACCGCTATAAAGACAAAGAGCAGCAACAAAGATAAAGATCGAGCGATTGCTTTTTCCCGCAAAAATTTCATTGTCAGTCCTCCTAACCGAAATCCGCGCTGAAATTATCTACCCCTAAAGCTAATGATCTAAAATTGATGAATATATCAAAGGATTTCATCAACCGTTCGCCACCCACTCGTAAATATCCGGATGTTTCTCTTTGTCAATAAACACATTGCCATCCGCGTCGGTAGGGAGCGTGACGCGTTTCGGGGTCCGTTTCAAGGCCGCCGCCACAATTTGCTCATCAAGCGAAATCGCCGCGGCCTGATCCATGCCCATACACGTATGAATAGATTCCCCGATTCATAATTTTAGTATACTCTATTCTACAGATTTTATCGACAGAAATATATCACAACCGCGATTCATACCGATTTGATCAATGTTTGAAAAAGTGAAGCGATTTGGTATAATAGGATCATAATCCAAATCGGAGGTGCGGTATGCAATCGGAGGTTCTTATTGCGCTCGCCTATGAGATCATGGCGCAGAAATGTGAAACCCAAACCGTTGAGGTTAAGGCGGCTAATCAAGGATGCCCTGCCAAGCTGTTTGATACGCTTTCATCTTTTTCAAATCAGGACGGCGGCGGCACAATCATTTTTGGTATAAGCGAAAAGAACGATTATGAAATCGTCGGCGTTTACGATCCGCAGGATTTGCAGCATCGCGTGGCGGAGCAATGCAAGCAGATGCACCCGGTTGTCCGCCCGCTTTTTTCTGTAGCCTTGACTGACGGAAAAACGATTGTGTCCGCTGAGATACCCGGCGTGGATATATCCGAGCGGCCTGTGTATTACAGGGGCGCCGGCAGGGTTAAGGGTTCGTTTGTGCGTGTCGGCGAAGCGGACGAGCCGATGACAGAGTATGAAATATACAGTTATAACGCATACCGCCGCCGCGTCCGGGACGATATCCGCGCCGTCGAGTTTGCGGATGTTTCACAATTTAAGCCGGAAGCGATCCAACAATACATCGCCGCCGTTAAAAAAGAAAAAGAACATACGGCCAAATTATCGGATAAGCAAATCCTTAATCTGATGGGTATTGTAAAAGACGGTAAGCCGACGCTGGCGGGCGTCTTGTGTTTTTCGGAATATCCCCAGGCGGCGTTTCCCCAGCTTTGTATGACCGCCGTCGTCGTGGCGGGTCTTAAGGTCGGAGATAAAGGGATTGACGGCGAACGTTTTGTCGCCAATAAGCGCATTGAAGGAACGATAAAAGAGATGGTGGACGAAGCCGAATTTTTTGTAAAACGAAATATGCGCGAGAAAACAATCGTCGCCGACGGGCAAAGACGCGACAAGCCGGAATACCCGATCGACGCTGTACGCGAGGCTTTGGTGAACGCGGCCATGCACCGTGATTACAGCATTCATACAGAGGGAACGCCCGTTAGAATTTTAATGTTCAACGACCGCCTTGAAATTTGGAACGACGGCGGATTATACGGCAAATTGACCATAGACAGTCTGGGTAAGGTTCACGCCGACACTCGAAATCAAGTGCTGGCAAATATTCTCGAAATGCAAAAAGTCGCCGAAAACCGTTATTCCGGTATTCCAACGATTCGTGAGGAAATGGCGGCGTTCGGGTTGCCCGAACCGGTTTTCGAGAGCAAGCGCGGCAATTTTGTGGTGACATTAAAGAACAATTTCAACGTCCGTCCGCCTGAAAATATCAAAAGAACTCATGAACCGTTCAATAAGGATTCGTTAAATAATAAGATGTGATAGTTTCACGCCGCAATTTCGTCGTCGGACAAGGCGGAGGAAGGAGGCATACCCGCAGTGGTATGGCGACTGACGACAACGCAGTCCGG
>JAISDM010000134.1 GCA_031264885.1 Peptococcaceae bacterium
TGTGTTTACAAACGCGTCTATCACACGCACAGGGTTGTTGTTTCCAACGTATTCATCTATGGTTGCCGGGAACACTGTGACTTGCCCTCGGTTTTCGCCCTGAATGTATCTCATTGGTAATCCCCCCGCCTCATTAATATCACAATCCTATTATACCACAAAGCGCCGTTTTATGGGGATTTATTTAGAATTTTTTCGAGAAATTTCGTCGTTTTTTTATCATTTTATGCGGTATCTAGTTACCAATTTTGGGATTCGTTGTTGTGCGTTTTCGGACAGTCTGGCCCGCTTTTTTTATCCTTATTTCAGCTTTAGCAGGCCGCCGTGGTAGGCGACGACTGCTTGAATGTCATAGGACTTAACTTTCTCAAGCGACTGATTGCCGAGGACGATGTCCTGGGTAAAGCCCGGATTGGGCCCGACCAGCTTGCCGTTCTCGATGTTCAGGGCGTCTCCGCCGACCATCACGCGGCTTTCCCGCAAATAGAGGCAAATGTGGCCGGGCATATGTCCCGGTGTGTGAACCGCTTCAATACCGCCGCAAATGGGCAGAACCTCTTTGTCCGAAAGCGTTTGGTCAATGTGAATTTTTAGATTGGCCCATACCGCTTTCAAATGGTTATATTCTCTCTTTCTTTCTTCTGACAAATTCGCGTAACCGGCTTCCATTGCCGCCAGTCTCGCGGGGGTTTGCCTGCCGTCCATATACGGGGCTTCCGCCTCGTGCGCCAGGATTTTGACCGAGGGGGCGATCGCCTGGAGATTCGGAACGCCGCCGATATGATCCAGATCCTGGTGGGTGAGAATGACCGTGGTCAGCTGTTCCGCGGAAAAACCGGCTTTGGATATGGCCGCTTTGACGGATTCTATCTGATTCGCGTCCCCCGCGTCGATCAAAACCAAATGGTGGTCGTCCCAAAGCAAAGTCGGATACATGACGCCGAATTCCGCGCCGATTTCCAGCATCTCTATGTTTTTCGCGATTTTCATAAACATTTCTCCTCTTGGGCTTAAATTTCCCGCCCGAGTTTTTTTGCCTGCTCCAATTCCTCGCGCCCGTTGATCTCGTCCATGCCGTGAAGTTTCGGCGCCACAACGATCCCGGCCTCGGCCCATTTTTGCAGGGCCAGGATACGGCGGAACATGGCGATGGACGGCGCCGTCACATCCGTGTCCGCGCCGCAGGTCAAGAGCAAAGCCGCTTGCTTAATGGGCAGTTTTTCTTTTAATGTGGCGTATGTACGGTCGATGGCGAGTTTCAGCTGGGCGGTCACGCCGAAATAATAAACCGGCGAGGCGAGTACCAGTGTGTCCGCTTTGCGGAGCGCGTCCAAAATCTGCGGCATATCGTCTTTTTGAACACATACGCCTGTTTCTTTAAAGCAGTGTCCGCAGCCCCGGCAGCCGCCGATATTCATATCCGCCGGGCGGAAGCACGTGACGGCGTTTCCCGCCGATTCCGCGCCTTCAACAAACGCGGCGGTCAGCTTGTCCGTGTTCCCGTCTTTGCGCGGCGAACCGGAAAGGACGACGATGTTTTTTCCCATGAATCAACACTCCTTTTTATACTGTCGGGGCGGCATTTTGCCGCCCGGGACCGTCTGTAGGGGCGGCATTCTGCCGCCCGTATCAATAGAGCGCCAGGTTTTCGCCGGTCAGCTTGTCCGCCCAGATTGACTTCAGAATCTCCAGATCTTCCGTATAGTCGGCTTCCGGCTCGTCGGGATTGTATTTCAGTTCTTCAAGGATATCCACGGTAAACCGGTCCTTCCCGTAAAGGTTCCAGGCCGTTTGCAATCCTTTATTGACGTGGTTCCCGGCGGATAATTTAAATACGTCCCCGTTCATTTTGCCTTTCAGGTTTTTTGCGGTTTCGATGTAACATTTCGGCTCCGCCAGACATCGAATCTGATAAACGCCCATAGGCAAAGGCGTCTGTTTATACTGCGCCGTCATCTCTTTTTTCTTTAACTTGTCCATATAACGAGCCTCCTTGTCTTATTTTGGCTTATCATATCACATCAGAGGCAGAATGACAAAGCTAACAGTATAGCAGGGGCGATTCGCGTCTGTCAAAGACGGGCGGCAGGATGCCGCCCCTACGGTATGTTAAATTTTTACATTTAAATAATGCTTGACTAGCCTTTTGCTATCAAGTATAATAAACGTTGCTGAACGAACATCAACCATGAGTTCGGCACATGACGCGGGATGGAGCAGCTGGTAGCTCGTCGGGCTCATAACCCGAAGGTCGCAGGTTCAAATCCTGCTCCCGCAACCAAAACAAATATGCTGACGTAGCTCAGTCGGTAGAGCGTATCCTTGGTAAGGATAAGGTCACCGGTTCAATCCCGGTCGTCAGCTCCAGCTATATTTGGCGGCGTAGCTCAGCTGGCTAGAGCATGCGGTTCATACCCGCAGTGTCCGGGGTTCAAGTCCCTGCGCCGCCACCAAAAAACAAACGAAGAATCGAACCATAACGATCACTTGCCCAGGAGACGTCCTCGTACCGGGACTTGAACCCGTGAGGGCGTTTTGCGCAGCAAAACGTCACGAGCCGCGGCGCGGCGAGTGATCAGAACGCGCCGGAGGCGCGGGCTGGCAAGTCCCTGCGCCGCCACCAAAGAAATAACGAAGAATCTGAGAAGAACCGAACAGAGGAGACTCATTATGGAAATAGTTCGGGAACAGACAGATGAGAAGGTCGTCCTGCGGTTGTCGGGATGGCTCAACAACACCACGGCGCCCGCGCTTCAGGACGCGCTCCTGCCGGAATTTGACAACGCGGCGCACGTAGAACTGGACTTAAAAAAAGCGCCGTATGTTTCATCGGCGGGTCTCCGTGTACTCCTGATGGCCGAAAAGAAAGCGGTAAGCAAACACGCGGAATTTACCGTGGCGAACCTATGCCCCGAAGTGATGGAAGTCTTTAAGACGACCGGTTTCGTGTCGATGCTGAAAATTGTGTAAAAAGAAAACCGTTTGAACTGAGGATATTACGGGATCCAGCGAAGGATATTCCGTCGGACATATTGGCGCGGAGTGAATTCCCATGAGCAACGCGCTTTCAAAAAAACGGAGTTATTTTCCAAACGGAAAATAACTCCGTTTTTTATGAATTCAGCCCCCATCGTCATTGTGAGGAATATAGCGAGCGCAATCCAAAAGTGGGCATCTTAATAATGGCGCACAACAACTGGATTGCTTCACTCCGTTCGCAATGACAGTGGGGCGACCCACCTGTGAACAGTAACCCGATTTAATGGATTGGCTGCGGATATGAATAGTCTACATTGTGTTTCCCGGCAAAACAGGGTATGATATTAAAGAAGGGAGGCGATATGGATGCAGCGGCAGAAGGAAAGCGAAATTCTGGCCATCACGGAAGCCATTAAGAAAACCGTGGACTGCGAAAAAATATACCTTTTCGGCTCTTACGCTTACGGCGAACCGCGCAAGGACAGTGACCTGGATTTTTATGTAGTGATACCGGATGACGCCGACCGCCCGATAGAAGTAATGCGGAAAATCCGCGCCAACCTCAGTGAAGTGGAGAGCATGACGCCGGTCGATATTTTGGCTGTTCGCTCAAGCCGGTTTGCGGATATGAGTACACTGCCGACGATGGAACGCAAAATTGTCAGGGAGGGGGTTCTGCTGTATGAACAAGACGGACTTAGCCAGAGAATGGTTTGAGATTGCCGAAACAGATCTGCACACCGCCGCATATCTGTTTGAAAATATGCACCCCAGGCCGCTCGAAATTATTTGCTACCATTGTCAACAATCGGTAGAAAAAGCATTGAAAGGATTTTTGATCAATAACGAGACAGAGCCGCCTAAGATACATGACCTCGAAAAGCTGTGCCAAATGTGCGCAAAGTTTAATCTTTCCTTTGAAACGATACGGGAGACGTGCCGGAAACTGACCGATTATGCCGCTTCCACCCGATATCCAAGCCTTGTTGAGATTGAGAAAGTCGACGCCGTGTTCGCGCTCAGAGAGGCGGAAAGAGTTTATACTTTTTGCGCCGATCTGATCCCAGAACTTCGCCTCTCCGACCAGGAACCGGATAATGAGGCGCCCTCAAATTAAGCGCCGTCAAATCAAGCCCAAATCCCGCGCTTTCAGTACGGCGTCGATGGCGTTGTTCACGCCCAGCTTCTGATAGGCGATCGCTGTGTGCGTCTTGACCGTGGTGATCTTTAAGCCGGTTTCCGCCACGATCATGGCGTTGGAATAGCCCTTGCCGAGCAGCGTCAGCATTTTGACCTGCTGCTTCGACAGCTTGACCGGTTTTTGGCCGGACGCGAGATTCGCGGCGACGCCTTTGTGATTTTTGGCGAAACGGTGGGTTTCCAAAACCAGTTCGCTTAGAAATTCCCTTTGCAGCGGGCCCGCGTAGCCGGGCGACCCTGTTTTCGCGGCGACGCGCTTCAGCGCCGGAAGGATGGACGCGCCCTCGTCGATCACGAGCCGCGTATAGCCGTAACGCTGGAGTTTTTCCAGAGCGAGCTCCAGCGACGCCGCGGCTTCTTTTTTATTTCCGGCGGCCCAATCCAGCGCGGAAAGCAGCACGGACGCCTCGCAAAAATCGCAGACTCTGTTGAGCTTTTGCCCGAACTCCCGGAGCATCGTCACATACCTGCGGGCGTTTTTCGCGTCCCCCAGCGCCATATACGCCCGCGCGGTCGTAAAGTGCTGAAACAGCAGAAACAGTTCGACGTGGTCCGCGTCCACCACATAGTAATGCTCCAGCCACGCGCGCGCCGCCCCCGGATCGCAGTCCAGCAGCCTGAGTTTGACCTTGTACGCCTCCAGGTTGGTCAGGAAGGACTGCGCCGAACGCCGCGCAAAGTCCGTAAGCTCATTCAGCGCGGCGGCGGATTCCCCCTCCCGGCCCATTTTTAACAGAATGCTGTGGTGAAGAAATTTGGCCGATACCCGAAGCTCGATGCCGTTTTGCCCGGTCAGCCGCTGATTCAGGCGGCTGATTCCGTCAAGCGCCGCGGTCAAATCATTCCGCTCATAGCAGATGCCGGCCAGCCCGAGCCCGATGACCTGTTCGATTTGGTCGCCCAGCAAGGTCATAAAGGCGGATTTCCGTATTTTGCCGACGTTTTGCGGCGTGGACAAAACCTCCGAATAATCGAAGCTGCTTCTGTGCGCGTAGGGCAGGTTGTGGGTGCAGGACGCGATATACCGAATGATTCCGTCTTTGGAAACGCGCTTGACCAGCTTCCCGAGAACGCCGAAGCGTTTTACCTTCTCCAGCATCTCCGAGCGGTGATCCACACTGTACATCAGCATGGCAAACTCCACGAATTTCGGATCGTACAGCGCGATGCGCGCGATGTGCTTATAGGCCGCGTCGGCGTGGCGCTCATATTCCTTGTATTGGCTGGTCATATAGTAGTACCACGCGCAGCAGACGTGCAGGGCGGGGAAGTCGCCGAAGGCTTCGTCCGGGAAATCCCGCATAAAATACATCCGCAGGAAATCCACATACCCGGCGATATTCCCGCGGTGATTGTCGAACATAAAAAGGAACAGGAACTTGTCCGCGGCTTTATAATCGCCGCTGTCCAGCCAAAATCTGAGCGCCATGGAATAATTCTTGTTCTCCATGTAGTAATTCGCGGCGGCTTTGTACAACCCGGCGGCGTCCGCGCCGTCCCGCCCCAGTCTCTCCCGCAAAAACTCCAATAACAGATGGTGATACCGGTATGTGCCGTCACGCAGGCGGCTGACGAAGGAATTGGAGCGGGAAAGCGTCTCCGTGATCTCCTGCGCGTCCGCGCGCCCGGAAAGCCGTTCGGCGAGCGCCGGGTCAAATTCGTCCACCACGGAGGTCTTCAGGCAAAAATCACGCAATTCGCCGCTCCATGTATTCCAAATATGTTCCTCAAAAAAACGCGCGAACACCCCGCCGCCCTGTTTCACGCTGAAATCGCCGGACTGGGCGATGGCGTTGACGCCGATGGCCCAGCCGCCGGTGGCGGTTTGGGCGACATTCGCCTCCTCCGGCGTTAAAAATAGGCCGAGGCCCTTAAAATATTCATGAATCTCGTTCAGGGTAAAACGAAGATGCTCGGATGTGATGATCGCCCGCCCGTTTTTGATTAAGCCGCCGAAACCTTCCGGCAGATCCGCGCGCGACAGGATCAGCGTCACAAAGGACTGAGGCAGGCGTTTGATTACAAAAGGCAGAGACTTCACTATCTCCCCGTTTGTGACGAGGTGCATATCGTCCAGCGCCAGAGCCCGCCTGGTTGTGTCCGGGCGCATCTCTGAGATTAGGGCGACGGTATGTTCCACCGGGGACGCGGAAAAGGCGGCGTCCTCCAGAATCGCTCTCATGTTCCCGTTATCCGGCTGTGTGGAATACAGCCCGGTGGCGATGAGCTTGTAAAAGACGGAAAGCGCGTTGTCGTAACCGTCCAGCCCGATCCAGACGGGATTCCGCCGGCAGTCGATGAGCCACAGCAGAGCGGACACGGTTTTTCCGCTGCCCGCGGGTGCGGTGATGTACACGAACCGGTCCTCCGCCGCCGCGTACAAATCCGCCAGCAGCGCGCGGCGGGGCGCGTACACCTCCGGCAGCGCGGCGGGCGTGAATTTTTCACTTAAAAATGAGAGCGCGTCCGGCATTGCGCACCGCCTCCTCGCTAAGCTTCTGTTACTCGTCCAAGTCTCATTCCTCCGCATCTTCGGCAAGTGTTTCGCTGAGCATTTCCCGGAAGGAAGAATAGGACTTTGATGGAATTTTCCCGCTGGCAATATCCTGCGCCTCTTTCATTGCCGCTATGGTTTCGGCATTTGGGATTTCACGGCAGAGTTCAAAAGGAAGCCCCCGGTAGTCAATGGACTTGTACAAAAACATATTGATGGCATCAGAAAGAGAGACCCCCATGCTGTTGTAAAGAGCCTCCGCTTGATGCTTTATATTTGGTTCAGTCCTCACGTTGATAACCGCTGTTTTAGCCATTGTAAAACCTCCCTTCAAGTGGTTTTACAGCAGTGTATCACATTTGTGTGACAAACGCAACGCATTTTCCCGAACCGGCAGGGCAATCGCATAAATCGCATAAAATTTTAATTTTGAGACAGCTCTCAAACGTGCCGTCGCGAGTTGTGAAACCACTGGAATAGCGAGTTCAGATCATTTTCGTGAGGTCACGAAAATGATCGCGATAGGGGGTCCCCCAAAAAAACTTCATACTCCGACGGATTCGCGGTGAAAATTATTTTCCAAAACCTCATACCGGTAGGATTACTTTCTCGAAGAAATGGATGTATTTTAGAGAAACTACTGGACGGGAGGAATGTGAAAATGAAACGCGTGATGGCAATACTTCTTATCGCAATGCTAGTACTCACGCAGCTGCCGCTGGGGGTCTTTGCCTTTGAGCCGCGGAAGGAAGCGGCCGGTGTGAGAAGCGGCGTGTTTACCGCGGGAGACGGCGCGGAATACGCTGTACTGTACAATGACTACATCACCTTGTATGTCAATACCCTCGACGGCGGCTTTGCCGTTTTGCCGGCGACGGAGCGCTTCGACGGCGCGAAGCCGCTGTCCCACGCCGCGTTCCGCGTGGACGGCGGCGTCTACCGTTACGGCGCTTATTACGGCGGTATGAGCGGCGCCGTGAGCATCGCGCCGGAGGTCAACGCGGACAATATCCTGGAATCCCACTGGCAGATCGGGGATTTTGTCATTTCGCAGATTTTCGGTATTACCAGCGATACGCTGCACGATGATTCCTACGCGGTGAAAATCGGGTACGCCGCGCAGTATTTCGGCGAGGGCGACGCGGATATCGCGGGGCGTATTCTGCTGGATACGCAATTCACGCCTGATGAGAGCGCGCCGGTCATGCTGATGGACGGCGCGGACAATCTGGCGCTGGTTGAATCGGAGGCGGAAATCCGCCCCGCGCCGAGTACCGCCTTGGTCAGCAAGGCGTTTATTGAGGAGGCCAACGCGGCGGCCAAACTGGGTGAAAACGGCGGGGAATCCGCGAGGCGCGTTTATACCGACAGCCCGAACAAGGGGTATCTTGTGTTTGACGATTCCGCCTTTACCACGCCGGACGGCGTTGTGTTCGCGGAGTTTGGCTGGGCAAACGGCGCTGAGTTTGAATACGCGCCGGATTGGGAACATAAGCTGTTCAACGGTTCCGGAGCGGACAGCGCGGCGCTGCTCTGCTGGGACGGGGTCGGCGTAAGCGGCGGGAACCAGGCCGCCTTCGGCACGAACTACGGCTTCTATGATCTGAAGCGGGGCCGTCCGCGCTTTGATCCCGCGCCGGCGCCGGCCGAATTTTCCGCGATGTCCGCAGAAGCGCGGACGGGGACATTTTTCGCGGTGTCCGGGGATACGGCGACGGTGAATATTGTGAATATCGATCAATATATACCGGAGGAATGGTTTGAGATCAAAGCCTCCGTTCCGCTGAATAAAGAAATCCGTGATAATAATCAGTCATTCATGCGGGGCACTGTCGCCGAGGGCGTTGATTTTCAAATTTGCCTTGACTATAAACCCGGCGCGCCGTGGATCATCAGGGAGACGGTGAAAAAATACACCCTGTGGATAGGCTGGGATGGCGGCCAGGAGTGGAACGGTGTAAATGTAGATATTGATGTGGGCGAGTCTTATACCCTTGATACCGCTG